>CAZBIT010000470.1:0-2442 GCA_964491835.1 uncultured bacterium | reverse complement strand
TGCATTATTAAAAAGCAACAAATTATGTGCCATAAACTAAACATAAAAAAAGAACAAGTGTTTGTTTATTATTATTTAATAGTTTATGAAAAATTTTTTATGTTTTGATTTAAAAAATAATCATTTTGAAATGTATTATTATAATTTTATAATATTTGAAAGGGAAATATTTATAAAAATTGAATTTTAATAATAAATTAAATGCCATTATGTCCTATAAATGTCAATATGTCAGTGTATAAATTTATATTTTTTATTCATTGCTTTTATTAATTTAATATTAACAATATATTACATATAATTTATTACATTGGCATAAAATTTGTAATTTATTAAAATTAAATTTATTTTATAATTCAAAAGGAGGAGAAAAGTTATGGGTAAAATTATCGGCATAGATTTAGGAACAACAAATTCCTGTGTAGCGATTATGGAAGGTGGAGAACCCATCGTAATCCCGAATAATGAAGGATTTAGAACGACACCTTCGATTGTTGCTTTTACGAAAACAGATGAAAGACTCGTTGGCAATCCTGCAAAAAGACAGGCAATAACTAACTCTACTAATACAGTATATTCAATAAAGAGATTTATGGGAAGATTTTACGATGAGGTAACAAGGGAAAGGCAGGAAGTCCCTTATAAGGTTATAAGAGGCGATAATAATGTTGCACGTGTTCAAATTGGTGATAAGGTTTATTCGCCCCCTGAGATATCTGCGGCAATATTGCAGAAAATGAAGCAGACCGCCGAGGATTATTTGGGTGAAAGGGTTACTGATGCTGTTATTACAGTTCCTGCATATTTTAATGATGCCCAGAGACAAGCCACAAAAGAGGCAGGAATTATCTCAGGTCTGAATGTTAAAAGAATTATTAATGAACCTACTGCAGCGTCACTTGCTTATGGGCTTGACAAGAAAAAGGATGAGAAAATCGCAGTGTATGACCTCGGTGGCGGGACTTTCGATATTTCCATACTCGAAATTGGTGATGGAGTATTTGAAGTGAAATCTACTAATGGCGATACTCATTTAGGTGGGGACGATTTTGACCAGAGAATCATTGAGTGGATAGTGGACGATTTTAAGAAAAAGGAAGGGATTGACCTTTCAAAAGACCCTATGGCTTTACAAAGGTTGAAAGAAGCGGCAGAAAAAGCAAAAATTGAACTTTCTTCTACAGTCCAGACAGAAATAAATCTTCCATTTATAACCGCAACTGAAACCGGACCAAAACATCTTGTAATGACGTTGACGAGAGCAAAGTTGGAACAACTGTGCGATGATTTATTTCAAAATACTGTTGAACCCGTTGAAAAGGCGTTGAAAGATGCAAAACTAAATCCTTCTGATATTGATGAAGTCATATTAGTTGGTGGTTCAACAAGAATACCAAAAATTCAGCAGATCGTGAAGGATATTTTTAAAAAAGAACCACATAAAGGTGTCAATCCTGATGAGGTTGTAGCAGTTGGAGCGGCAATTCAAGGTGGAGTCCTTGGAGGCGAAGTTAAAGACGTCCTTCTTCTCGATGTTACTCCCCTCGCTTTGGGAATAGAAACATTAGGTGGTGTTTTTACAAAACTTATTGAAGCAAATACGACAATCCCAACAAAGAAAAGTGAAGTATTCTCAACTGCTGCTGATAGTCAAACTACTGTTGAAATTCACGTTCTGCAAGGAGAACGTGAAATGGCGTTATATAACAGAACTATAGGGAGGTTTCATTTGGATGGAATTCCACCCGCACCAAGAGGCATTCCACAGATTGAAGTAACATTTGACATAGATGCAAACGGGATATTAAGTGTTAGTGCAAAAGATAAAGCAACCAATAGAGAACAGAACATAAGAATCGAATCATCCAGCGGACTGACGAAAGAAGAAATAGAAAAAATGAAGCAGGATGCTAAAACCCACGCAGCAGAGGATAAAAAGAAGAGAGAAGAAATTGACATTAAAAATCAAGCAGACCAACTTGTGTATCAAACCGAAAAAAATGTGAAGGAGTTTGGCGATAAACTTGATTCTAATATGAAATCCCGTCTTGAAGCAGGAGTTGGTAGAGTTAAAGAGGCATTGAAAAGCAATAATATGACCGAAATACGCTCAAGTGTTGAGGCATTGAATCAGATATGGAATGAAGCGTCACAGCAAATGTATAGAACTGCGTCTTCTCAGCAATACGCTCATCAACAATCTTCTCAAGCATCTGGCTCCTCTGAAACGGAAGATAAAAGTAAAAAGAAGAAAGGTGATAAAGAAGTAGAAGAGGCTGATTATGAAGTAGTCAATGAATAAAGTTTATTGAAGTTATTTTTCAGGAATTTTATTTTATATTAGAAACTAAATTTGTAAATTATTAAGGGCTTAACTTTAAGCCCTTAATATTATAAAAATCATTAATAACGTCAAAAAATAATAGGAAAGAGCAATGCCAA
>CAZBIT010000469.1:0-2450 GCA_964491835.1 uncultured bacterium | reverse complement strand
AGAACTTTGGAATATTCGATACAGTGAATACCTGGTCTTTTGGGATTGATTTTTAATAAGACTTCAGGTAATTAATTTTCTATTTTTAACAATGGGAGTAGTATTGTAAAACATAAGAGTTTTGATGATTATAAAAATTTAATTTTTCTCATATAGATTTTCCAATAATGTGAGAATCCATTATTTTGATGGGTTTCATATATTAGAAACCCGGTTTAAAATAGTAGATAAATTTTATCAAATTGGTATATATTCGAAATATTTCCCATTTAAAATACGTTCTGCTTTATCAACAATTTTTTTATAATCTTATTATCAAGATTTTAAATCCTTCTTAATTATATTTCTTGATTTTTAAACTTTTATTTCATCAATATAACACATTTCTGCCTTACAAATACTTGCAACTTTTGACGATGAATGATGGATATCATAAAACTTGTGATACTAAAAAAATAGAGGTAAATAAAGCAGAATTATCCAGTTAGGTCGTTCATTAATGAGATACAAAGTTTTTTAAAATTGCTGATACTAATCCGTCGAATGTCTCAAGTAATGCCCAAAATAGGGGCCGTTATGATCTTTGGATTCTGTTTCATATATCTGTAATAAACAATAATATACGATTTATTTGGTTAATTTTAAAAAGTTTACAAGTTAGATTTAGTTTGAAGGAGATTTACCAAAATACGGTAAAATAGCATTCAAGTTGTACCCAGAATGGCACTGGGATTTTAACTATTATGATTTAAAATTACAATAAAATTAATAATAATATAACAATAATTTAGATTTTCAGCAAAATAAAAAATATTGCAGACTGAAAATCTATATTTTTTAATGGACCATCTGATTAAGAGTCAGTTGCACTAAAACTTAAAAAACTATCTAAATTATTAAATGATAATTAACATAACTGCACGGCCTCCACATTCCAAAGTACCACCAATTAGCACAATGGACACCATTTAACACCATTACTGCCACAAATAGACATATTTATTTTTTTTTATTTCGCTAGAAAAATTAATTTTGCACCAAAAATGGCAAGAATGTGAAATGTGAAAAAAACTTGATAAAGTAAAATTTATACCTTAATTTTCAGTTAAAAATATCTAAAATGTTTTAAAAATGGAGATTTATTAACATATTATAAAATTTGAGGTAAATATTTAATCAATTATTTTTTGAGAAGGATTATCCAGAGTTTTCTTTAATATATTATTTACTGTTACCCGATTTATAAAACTCAAGCCAGATTCCATAATTAATTCCCTCACTATCGGGGGGTTTTGGCATTTGAATTTTGTATTCATTAATACTGAGAATCTTCATAATTTGCCGGAGTTCTTCTGCTGTACCGACAACATCATATCTGGGTCCTCCATCTGTCCGTTCCCGAATATTTTTTGCAATCTCAACCGACAGATTTTCTGAAAATCCTCTCCCGATGAAGGCAATTCCGCCTGTTTTAAGAACACGATAAATCTCGGAGAATGCCAAACGCTTGTCCTTCCAAAATTGGAACGAGCCCCTCGATACAATTATATCTGCATAGTTGTCTTTGAAAGGCAGAGCCTGAGCATCGGCAAATACAGTATCAACACGCTTTTCCAAATAATTTTTTTTTGCAGAATCCAAGAATAACGGAAAAAAAGCAGGATTGATGTCGGCATTTATCCAAAACATTTGTTTGGTACGTCTGCAAAGTTCTATTATGAGATTTCCGGGACCGCTTCCCAAATCTATTCCAATACCCGCTTTTTCAGCGAGATTATATTTGTTTACAATATACTCTGCCAAAGGTCCGTAAACAGGCAAAAGTCTTGTGTTGGCAATCTGCCAAAATCCCGATGCATCTTCATTAGCATCAGGTTTTGATTGAGAAAAGGAAATACCTGTTAAAAAACAACACAGTAGTAAAATTAACACGACTTTTTTCATATTAAATTTGTTTTTCGAAGGGGTGCAATGTTTATTTTGAATTATCATCTTTCAGCAATTATTTCTATGCCACATATAATTGGAGCGTTATTGTTTAAATTATTACCAGGAGAAAATTTGATATTCAAATTATTTTTAATCATAATTTTTTTGAATTCTTTAGTAATCGCGCGGTATTTTGTTCCGGCTTCTTTTATGATATCAAAGTTTTTTAACATAACTTCCCCCTGAATCGAAACATTGAAAACCCGATTATCAGGACTTGCCAATTCAGGTTCGGCAAAGTAGAGACGAACAGTATAAGGAAAAGATTTTTCGGATTTTTTCAACAGTGTTATAGTTATACTTTCTAATCCCTTGCATCCGGATGCTGCTACCCATTTCAGCCCATCGCCGTTGATACGAGAGGAATGGTGGCGAAACCACTCCGGATTTTCTGGAGTTATACTCACCGGGATATCAGGGGCAGGACCACCGACATTGGGGTATTCTAACCAGAGAGTTCC
>CAZBIT010000468.1:0-2453 GCA_964491835.1 uncultured bacterium | reverse complement strand
ATTAAATGTTAAAGAACAATATGAAGTTAAAATATTCTAACAGGGAAATCCCAGTTTATTGGACAAAATTCCAAGAAAATGGATACATTATAAATCAATATTATATTTTTTAAGTTTATTATACAGTGTACTTTTCCCAATTCCTAAAACTTCAGCTGCTTTCCTTTTATTTCTATTGAATTGCATAATTGTGTGTATTATTTTTTCTCGTTCAGTCTCAGCAATAATGTTTTTTAATTCAGCACCTTCTTCTTTCCTTTTTGGGAATATTTCTTCTGGTATTTCTTTAATATCTACCAGTTCTCCATAACCAAGTGTAAAACTCCTTTTTATGCAATTCTCTAACTCACGGACATTCCCTGGCCAATTATAATTCATCAGAGCACTCAAAGCTTCTGCAGTGATACCTTTTAATTTCTTTTCCTTATTACTAAATTCTTTTATAAAATGATCAACAAGGATGGGAATGTCTTCTTTATGTTCTCTTAAAGGAGGAATCTTTATTAATACAATATTTAGACGATAGAAAAGATCTTCTCTAAATTCTCCATTTTTAACTGCTTTATAAATATCTCTATTTGTTGCTGCTATAATTCTTGCCTCAATTTTTTCTGATTTATTACTACCTATCGGCTTAATTACCATTTCCTGAAGGGTTCTTAAAAACTTGGCCTGGATATTAAGTGGAATCTCAGTTATCTCATCAATAAATATAGTTCCTTTGTCAGCTGACTTCAGCAATCCTACCTTATTTCGATCTGCACCTGTAAATGCACCTTTAACATGACCAAATAATTCACTCTCTATCAAATTAGGAGTGAGTGATGCACAATCTACCGGTACAAATGGTCTATCTTTTCTTTTTCCACTAAAATGTATAGCTCTTGCAACCTGCTCTTTTCCAGTTCCACTTTCTCCCTGAATTAACACAATATCGTCTGAATCCTTCACTTTTTCGATAATTTCAAAAATTTTTCTCATGCTCAGAGATGAACCGACTAAATTCTCAAATCTATACTTTTCTTTAAGTTGATTCTGTAAAAATTCTTTTTCTTTCAATAGCTTTTTATACTCTAAAACCCTGTTTATAATGGAAATTAGAAGTTCACTATTCCAAGGTTTTAATACATAGTCATAAGCACCCACTTTCATAGCTTTAACAACAAGAGAGATATCACCGTACGCAGTTAACATTAATGGTTCTACATCATAATTTTTCTCTTTAATTTTACTTATAAGCTCTATCCCATTCATTTCTGGCATCATATAATCAATAAGTGCTACATCACAAACTTCTTTTTCTAAAATTGATAATGCATCCTTCCCAGAAGATGCAAGAATTACCTCAAATCCTTTTGATTTAAGAAGTCTTTCTAAAGAAGAAAGAATATCAGGCGTATCATCCACACAAAGTATTTTGCCTTTTTTCATAAATTAAATTTGTCTTGATTAAAAATAATAAAATGAAAATACAAAACTCATAAATTTTATTTAGAACTTTTTACATTTCCTTAAAACCCATCAATTAATTAAATATAAAATTTTTTTTATTAATTCCAATAATTATTAAAATAAATTGCAATAAATATGCCAGATTTTCAAATGGTTTAATTCATTTATTATAATCAGTATTGTAAAAAAACTTAAAGTAAATTAATTTTATTAATTAACAGCCATTTAATATGAATTGAATCCATTTTAAATTTATTGTAGTATTTTTATTATCGGAGGCTTCGATTTTTATTTTATTTGAAAGAGATGCTTTTTTGAATATTTTCGGGTCTCCGATAATTTTCCCGATTATATTCACTTCACTTGCAGGTCGAATTTCATCGGGTGAACTTATTGGCGTGGGTCCGAAAAATATGCAAAATGCTTTCCCCGGAGGCCAGTAACCAATGTCTCCAAGTTCGACAACTTCTTTTGGATTTTCGGAGTTTGCAATCACTGGAATAGAAAAGTATATTTCATCCCCCCCAAAAATTTCCTTTTACTTCAATGGGAAGTGATTTATATATAAGTTCGCCAGTTTTGCTGTCATTCAGTTCTGCATCTGCCTTAAGATTGCCAATGGTTATCGATATTCTTTTTTTATCACTCATATTCTTACTCTTTTTGATTTTATTTATTTGATAATTCAGATAATTCTTCCATTTATTATGATATTGTTAATTTTATTACTGATTTTCTCTTATTGGTGACAACACCAACAGAGAGCAGAAGATTTAGAATAGTTCCGAATTGTTATGGTATTTTTAATTTTATTAACTATATCTTATCCATTTTAATATTTCCCTGATGTCTGGCTTTTTCCCATACATTAATATCCCGACTCTGTATATTTTTGAAACTACCCAAATTTCAGCAATGATTGTTAAAATCATAACAATCACAGAAATAAGTATTTCAAATGCAGGAACGGATGATACGCAAATTCTCAAAAGCATAATTAT
>CAZBIT010000467.1:0-2455 GCA_964491835.1 uncultured bacterium | reverse complement strand
GCCGAAGGGGGGACTTGAACCCCCACAGGATTGCTCCCACACGGCCCTGAACCGTTAGATACATGCTTTTGTAAGTGATTAATAAACAGATATCCAATAATAATATCAATAATTTACAATTAGTCATTATTTGTCATTAATTTTCAGTTTTTGGCATGATTTTCTGAAAAAATCGGCACAATTTCGGCACACTAAATTAAAAAATATTTTTTATTATTTGACATTAAAATTTTTTCTCTCCATATCCTCTTTTAAAAAACAAAATACTATTTTCAAAATATCATTTTTTTAAATTAAAGATACCATTAATATTATGCTGAGAATTCTCTTTTTTCTAACTTTATTAAAAATTTTAATATTAGAAAAAAATAACTATCCTTTGGGTAATTTTTAAGTGAAATAGATAAAAAATATTAAAATAAGACTATATAATGTCTTCGTTTAGAATATAAAATATTTATTCCTTTATTTATAAAATGTGTTTATATGTAATTATTTCAGAGCCGATCTATACTTTCCAAGATTTTCCTGGTATTGTCTCCTTCGGTCTTCCATTTTGGCAATTTCAACTGCTTTGGTTGCTGATTCTACAGCCTCCTGAATCTGACCAGTTTTGAATAACAACTCTGCATATAAGTTATATAAATATTCTGGGCTAATATACATCCAACGAGATTCTTCAAGATAATTATTATCTTTGGTAAGTTCAACTGCCCTTTTCATCCAGGTTAGAGCTTGTCGAATATTAACATTGTTTCTATTGCAGATTTCAGAGAGTAACACTAATTTGTCTATATTATTCTGTGCATTATAATAAAGATTTTGAAAAATAGCCTTACCTTTTTCATTCTTTCCTGCTTGGAAATATAAAACAGCAAGTTCCATTAAACCATCTTCTTTATCTACTTCTGATTTTGTGTATTCTAATTGCCTTTTTTGTATTTCAATTGCCTTTTCAAACTCACCACACATTTGCAATACCATACCATAAGTATAAAGGTATTTTTCATTGTCAGGTAGTTCTATAATCTTTCTTAACCATCCTCGTGCCTCCTGAAGATAGGTTTCATGTTGCAAACATTTATTTGCAAGAGAATTAATTTCTCGATAATCTTTCTTTTCATATGCATCAGTGAAGAGCTTCTCAAGAATGTCTTTTCCAGTTTTGATGTATGACTCTTTTGTCATTTCTTGTCCGACTTGCCCTTGCTCTGCTGATTTTAGGTATGCAAATGGTATGTAATCTTGAGCCGTATTAAATTGCAATATGATAATTCTTTTATCATCATCAGACCTACTATATGTCTTAAAATCTTCTGCTCTTTTGGGAATCATCTGGTAATATTTCAAAGCTTTTGTATAATCTCTTTGTTCTATTGGTCTGTGAACTTCACAAAGCAGATTTCCAAGCCAGCAATGAATTAGATCTATTTCATCATTGAAAATTCCTTTTGCCAGTCCTTGTTCAAGGATTTTAATTGCATTTTTCGTATCATAAGTCATTCTATAACAATTTGCCATACTGGTATAGACTTTTGTGACAATAGCATCATCAGTAATTTTGTCAATGATTTTCTCATATATTTTTAAAGCTTCTTTATTTTCATCTGCTTTGTAAAGCAAATCCGCATATTTCAATGCACTTTTAAGATTCTCAGGATTTGCGACATAATCTGCTCTCGTTTTCACAAGTGATTCTTCAGCGGATTGCTTCAATCTTTTTAAATATTCATCAATTATGCCATCATAGCCTTCAAGTTTATTCAGCATATCTCCCAATTCATTTATAAATACCAAAGTGGGATATCTGTCAACATTGAACCTCTTACTGAGAATAAAACCGTCCTTTTCATTAGTATCTATTTTAAAAGCGACAAAATTGGATTCTATATATTTGATAGTTTTCTTATCTTGGAAAAATCTCTCTTCCATTGCTTTGCATATGATACAGCCAGTTGATTTAAAAAAAATCAGTCCTGTTTTGCTTTCGGTTTTTACTATCAATAAAATTTTTTCCCATGTTAATCCCTCAGGCTGAAATATAATCATTCTATCTTCTTTTACTTTTGAGTTTCTTGAAATTAATACTATAAAAACTATTGCTGAAAAGAGTAAAAGTAAGATTTTTCTTCTCTGCATAATACCATTCCGTGTGTCAGTTAATGATATTTGTTATGTTTAAATTATATTTTAAATTTACAATTATTTTCATAAAAATTAAAGTTCAAATTTGAAATGTTTTCTCTCTATTCTGAGATTTGAAAATCTTATTTTCAACCAAAGATTATTTAAAATCCAATATTGCAAATATGAATGAAAATCTTTATCTATATATTAAATTTAAATATAAAAATATTTATTATTTTTTTCAATAATAAATCATAAAATCATAAAATATTTAAATAAAAATTTAAAGTAAAATGGTACTGGACAATACTCCAAATCTATATCGCTG
>CAZBIT010000466.1:0-2474 GCA_964491835.1 uncultured bacterium | reverse complement strand
CGTGCTTTGCAGAAAATAATTCTCAAAGAGTTTGGATACGACTCTGTTCCAATATTATCTCCGGGTTCGGAAAGTTCATACAGGGATTTTGGAAATGTCGGAAGTAGTTTCCGCAAAAAGGGTTGGTATGGTATCGTTGCAGTTGATACTATGGAAAAGATGTTGAGGGAAATAAGACCTTATGAAGTGAATAAAGGTGAAACAGACAGAGTTTACTGGGATTGTCTTATGAAATTGTCCGAGACGATTGAGAGTGATGGAGACCTTATTTCAGTAATGGAAGAAATAAAAAGGAGAATGAAGGCAGTTCCTACGAAAAATTCAGTAAAAAGACCAATCGTTGGAATGGTGGGAGAAATATATTTAAGACATAATAAATTCAGCAATAGCAATTTGATTAGAGAAATAGAAGACCTTGGTGGTGAAGTATGGCTTGCTCCTATGGCAGAATGGATATTTTATACTAACAACAGGATGATAGTTGAGGGATTGGAAAATAAAGATTATAAGAATTATTTTGTCGGGCTTTTAACCGATATAATCCAGACAAAAGCAGAGCATAAAGTTATAAATGTTTTTAAAGATGAACTAAATTATAATTATGACCCGCCTGTAAAGGAAATTCTTAAAAATAGTGAACCTTATATCCATCATTCATTTGGGGGAGAAGCTATATTGAGTGTAGGAAAGGCAATTGATTATTATAATAAAGGGGCTTCTGGTATAGCAAATGTTAGCCCGTTTACTTGTATGCCGGGAACCGTTGTTACTGCTGTAGGAAAAAAAATACGCAGAGATTTATATAATGTCCCGTGGATTGACCTATTTTATGACGGTCAGCAAAATGATATAAGTTTCAAAATAAGATTGGAAGCATTTATGTTTCAGGTAAAAAATTTTAACAATAATAATGGATTAAAAAAGAAAGGGAAATAAAGTAAATTTAAATATTTCAGTGTTAAATTCTGCTTAAAAAGGTTTTAATTTTCCTTCGATTTTGTGGAACTTATTTTTTTTATTGGATATTTAATGAATATAGAAAGTCGAAGGAACGTAATGAATTTTTCAGCAGAAAAGATATATAGCACTGCTCTTATGAAGATGGTTGACCTTGTTATAACTAATGATAGATTTAGAGAAAGTACACTCAAGTTTGTGGAGAAGAAGGTTTATGAAAAATATGTTAAGGTTAATGCTACGAAAAGGCCTGTCAGGGCACAGATGGATAAATATACAATTATAAGTAATATGCTAAGGGCATTAGCCAAATCACTTCAGAATAAGACTATCACTAAGCAAGTTCGAATGGGATTGCTTAAATCACTTGGGTCGAATGTGTTTTTAGGGGGTTTGGATAAAATAAATGAATTTAATAAAAAGTATGGTTTTCTGCCTCCAACGTTTATAACAATAAGTCCAGCAAAGTTTTGTAACTTAAAGTGCAAAGGGTGTTATGCAATAAGTTCAAAAGCATCGCAAGAAAAACTTGATTATGAGGTATTTGATAGAATAATTACTGAAAAAACTGAACTATGGGGTTCACATTTTACCGTTATTTCGGGGGGAGAACCTTTTCTTTATAAAAGTGATGGTAAAACGATTATTGATTTGGCAAGAGAACATAGTGACAATTTTTTCTTGGTATATACAAATGGGACGGTCATTAATGAACGTCTTGCAGAAAAAATCGCCGAAATCGGTAATATAACGCCTGCAATATCAGTTGAAGGATTTGAAGAGCAAACGGATGCTCGTAGAGGAAAAGGAGTCCATAAAAAAATACTTCAAACCTTTGAAAATCTTAAAAAAGTTGGTGTTCCTTATGGGATTTCTATTACTGCTATGAGATATAATGCTGAACTTGTGGTTAGCGATGAATTTATCAAATATTA
This sequence comes from uncultured bacterium, assembly GCA_964491835.1. GTDB lineage: Bacteria > SM23-31 > SM23-31 > JAUVVT01 > JAUVVT01 > CAZBIT01. Next base: position 582 of record CAZBIT010000466.1, on the reverse strand, counting down.
TTTTGAAGAAAAGGGGGTTGTTTTTGCCTGGATTTTTCAATATATGCCAATTGGAAGGAGTTTTACACTTGACCTCGTCGTTAGTCCTGAGCAAAGAGTGTATATGTATCACAGAACCCAGGAATTAATCCGTGAAAGAGGGCTTTTCCTTGTAGATTTTTGGAACTGTGGGACAATCAGTAATGGATGTATTTCAGCGGGAAGAGGCAGTGGTGGATATTTTTATATTGACTGGAACGGAAATGCTACGCCTTGCGTTTTCAATCCTTATTCAACTTTGAACGTTATTGAAGTTTTTAAAAACGGTGGTAATCTCAACGATATAATATTATCTCCATTTTTCAAAGCAATAAGAAAATGGCAGGACGAATACAGTATCAGTTGTCCAATAACTGAAGTCGGAAATCAGATTGGACAGTGCGGTATTAGAGACCATTATACTATTATGAGAAAGATAATTGATGAGCATAATGCAAACCCAATAGATGAAGCAGCTGCTGACGCTTTGAAAGATGATGATTATTATAAAGGTATGATTGAATATGAAAAAAGATTGGCAGAACTAACCGACCCTATCTGGGA
>CAZBIT010000465.1:0-2490 GCA_964491835.1 uncultured bacterium | reverse complement strand
GATTCGTTGGATCAAAGAAATTATGCTGATATTGCCTTATACTATATTAAGGAGAGTAAATTTCAGGAATCAATATATTATCTTCAAAAAGCTATAGAACTTAAACCAGATGATATTGAGCAGTATATAGGTCTTGGTGGAGTTTATATGAGATTGGGCAATAAAGACAAGGCACTTGAAGTTTTTTATAAGGCAATATCTGTTGAGCCCCAAAACGCTGATTTGCGATTTAAAATTGCAAATTTTTTAAACGAAAATGATATGTATTTAAGTGCATTAAGAGAACTTGAAGAAGCGAGAAAATTGAATCCCAAAAATGCAAATATAAGATACAATCTTGCTAATGCTTATATTAGAAATAATGAGATAATGAAAGGAATAGATGAATATAAGAAGGCAATCGAGTTAAATCCTAAGGACGTGAGTTTTCATTATAATCTTGCCAATTGTTATACTATGAATAGTTTATATGAGGAGGCACTGGTTGAATACAAGGAAGCGTTAAAACTCAATCCTAATGACGCAGATATTAGGTTCAATTCTTCTTTTGTATTTTTAAGAACGAAAAAAATTGATGAGGCAATCTATCAATTACAACAAACTATAAAACTTGACCCTAAATATGCAAGAGCATACTCTAATTTAGGGCTTATTTATGAAAATCAAGGCAGAATTATTGAAGCACTTGATATGTATAAAAAATCCGTTGAGATTGAACCTTCTCTTTCTCCAACCTATTGGATTTTAGCATTATTATATAATAAAATAGGTATGAGAGAAAATGCAATAGCATCTCTAAAAGATTTTATTAAATATACAGATGACAAATCACGGGCTATTGAAGCAGAAAAAATTATAGAGAAAATTAAGAGAAGAGAAAGCATAAATTAGAACTAAGGATTATTCATATTTCAAGCAATTTTTTGTTCCACTATGGGTTTAACAATTATTGCAACAAGCATCCCTCCAGTGATGTCGATAATAAATCCTTCAATTGTCCAAGATAGAATCAGTCCACAAGGAAGATTCATTAATAACGTCAAACTTAATGCGCTGGATACTCCAGAAATGATGAAAATGATGAGACCGTAAATAAATCCTTTATTTAAAACTTTTGTTCCGGGTATCGAATCATATAATAAGAGATAAACGAATACGAATATAAAAGAAGTTATTAGATTAAACAATAAAGAATACATCATAAAAGATATAGGAGGTGGACCCGGTTCTGGCATCATTAATTTGCTCCAAACGTCAAAATAATTTGGGTCCATATAATATTTCATTCCAACCGCCGCACCTATCCAATGGATTATCTGACTTACGACAATAACTGTAAGTATAGATATTATCCATCTTAAAATTTTTGCTTTTTTCAGCGCCATGTTTGCCTCCATTTAGAGTTTATTTTTTAAATGTTAAATAAAATATTAGGGAAAATTTAGTAGTAAATATAATCTAATATTACATTTCCAACTGCTTTTAAGCTTTGAGGACTGCACTTATCTGGGGTATCTTCGAGTGTATGCCAATACTTGTAATCGAAGTCAATTATGTCAATAGCAGAGATTCCTGAATTTGCCAAAATTTGGTGGTCGTCTGAAATTTCACCATTGATGGTATTATCAAATTGTGTAAATCCCAATTTTTGTGCACGATTCCAGATATTATTCACAAGGTCTGGAAAATGGTGATATGAGAATGCCTCCTTTTGAATTCTTAAATCTTTATCACCAATCATATCGAGTAAAATTGCGCATTCATAGTTTCGATAGGTTAAGTTTTTTGCAAAATAACGCGAACCCAAAAAATATTCATCAATATTTCCTTCTTCTCCAAAATCTTCGCCATCAAAAAATATGACGTCTATGGTCGTTGGAGGAGGGATTTTGTTCATTATTCTGGAAATTTCAAGTAGGACAGCCACGCCTGATGCTCCATCATTTGCTCCTAATATTGGTTTGTTATAGTTTTGTTCGTTTTTGTCTCTATCTGCTCTTGGCCTTGTATCCCAGTGTGCACAAATAATTCTTCTTTTTTTTGTATTTTTTAGTGAGTGAAATGTCCCAATAATGTTTGCCAGATAAATTGTTTTTTTATCTTTTGAATCGTAATGCGTAAATCTTTGAACGGTTATGTCGTTTGTAAACTTTTTCATTTCGTTGGTTAAGAAATTCATACAGATTTTATGTCCGGAAGATGATGGATTTCGAGGTCCAAAATCACATTGTTTTTTGAGATATTCGAATGCGTTTTGTTCATTGAATTGTTTAGTTTGTTGTGAAAAAGATATTAAAGATATAGAATTGAATAAAGCAAGAAAGATGAAAAGGAGTGCGAATTTTCTCATTATTGATTAAATTATAATGACAGAATTAAATTATATAATCCTATAATAATCTCGTTTTAATGATTGGAGTGATAGAATTATTCAATAGATAAATATCACTTTTTTCTTGTCATTAGTTCGGTTTTTTCTTTCCAGATTAG
>CAZBIT010000464.1:0-2495 GCA_964491835.1 uncultured bacterium | reverse complement strand
CATAATAAATTTTCCTTTTTTGTCTTTAAAAGTCATACCGATGTTTTTCCATACTTTTACCGCTATTGCCCCCTTTGAAATAGAATTGTCTAAATTAACAATGGTTTTATCTAACCAATCTGGATTATCCCACCCTTCCATTTTGAATGTAGTTGCATAAGATATTTTGCCCGGGTGAGCATTTTTATGAAGAAGTGCAATCCGTTCCTGCTCGTTAATATCAATAAACTCCTCAGCATCTGTATCGATAGTGAAGAGACGGAAGTTATCATCTATTGCCTGTTCCATAAAATAAGTTTTTTCTATTGCATAATGGACGTGTCCGTCTATTTTATCAGTTGACTTAAAATCTACTAATGTAAAATTTTCTGACCTTTTACCACAACCGTAAAAGATTATTACAAAAATACCTAAAAATAAAATGATATTTGTTTGAATTTTCATTTCTGATTACCTCCTTTGTGTTAAATGTGAATAATTTCTTAAATAATAAAAAAAATATTTCTTAATTTCAAGTATTTCCTTACTATTATTTAAAATTATATATAAGTATGGAAAACAAATTTTTTTCTCTTTTTTATTTGAAAATGAATTATTTTGATTTATATTAAAAACTAAATGTAATTTTTATATAATATCTATGAAATATTATCTATTATATTATGTATTATAAATATATAATAAACAATTAATAAGGAGGTTAAAATATGGTATTAAACTCTTATTTAGATAGAAGGGAATTTTTAAAGAAGAGCGGTGCTGTTGGTTTAGCGGTTTCTGGTTTAATGTATTCATCAACAAATACTGCAAAAGGTGAGCCGAAAAAACCTGATATTAAAGTTGGTTTATACAGCGTGACTTTTTCGGGTGTCTGGTATGATGGTCCAGCGCTAAGTGTAAAGGAAGTTCTCAATAAAGCGAAGTCATTGGGTTATGATGGTATAGAATTGGGTGCGAAAAGACCTCATATAAGTCCTCTGGATGTTGATAAAAATGGATGTTCGGAGATAAGAAAACTCGCTGATTCATTGGGCTTGGAAATTTGTGCCGTTTCGAGTTATAACAACTTCACAAATCCTATTGTAGAACAGAGGGAAAACGAAATTTTGATGTTAAAGGAACAGATGAGAGTTGCAAGAGATTTGGGAGTTAAAATTCTTCGGATATTTGCCGCTTGGAATGGAGTTACTATGGAGGATGGAAAAGCAAAATATGACGATGCAGCAAGAGCATGGAGTATCGGTTTCCCTATGGTCACAAGAGAACAAAAGTGGAAATGGTGTAGGGAGTGTCTTGAGGAATCGGCTAAAAATGCAAAAAAATATGGGGTGACTCTTGCATTGCAAAACCACGAACCATTGATTGAAAGTTATAAAGATGTTCTTGCGTTGATAAATGAAGTTGGTTCGGAAAATCTCAAGGCATGCCACGATGCACCACTTTTAAAATTTCAAAATGATGAACACGTCCGACAGTCAGTATTGGATGTAGGTAAAAATTTATTGGTTCATTCTCACTTTGGTGGGGAATATGCTAAAAAATCTGACGGCACAATTTATCAAACTAAATTCAGACCTGATAGAGAAGATACAAATTATCCAACTTTTGTTAAAACACTGGCGGAAATAGGTTATAAAGGTTATATATCATACGAATTATGCCATCCTTACAAAATCGAAGGGAAATATGGAGCACTTAAAGATTCAGAACAACAGGCAGCACTTTCTCTTGAATATATGAAAAACATTATCAATAAGACCGTCGTGTAATGTTTTTTAGGGGTTTTTGTGAGGGCGTGTTTGTTATAATGAGATTGATGAAAAAATGTAAATATTGGTTGTTATGTTAAGTTTTGAAACTTCGGGACAACGTAATAATATCTTTTTTTAAACACTCCAAACCGTCATTCCCGAGTAATCGGAAATCCATTTTTTAATATAATACAGTAAATTCTTGAAATCAACTATTGTAGGGGCAATTCATGAATTGCCTCAACAATTTTTATTTTTTATAAATAAATGTTCGATTTTAAAAAAATTGTTTTTAAATTATAGACAGATTTAAAATTTTTGGTAGGGACAACCCTCGGGTTGTCCTTTCACTGCTGGCGAAGTCCCGTCCCGCTAAGCGGGACGGGATTCACCCTCGCCGACATAATTTTACTAATTTTCTCCATTGGTGACAACACCAACAGAGAGCAGGTAAATTCATTTATTATTGTAATTGAAAGGGGGATGTAAAAATTATGTGTAAATATGAAGGATGTGAAAGCACAATAAAATCTCAAGATGATGAATACTGCATCTTCCACGCCCTAGCCGGCAATAAAGGTATTTCTAATGAGGAATTTAATAAATTAATTTTTAAACAGATTCATGAAAAAGATTATAACTTCAAAGGTTATATTTTCCCTGCCGGGATTGATTTTATGAGTAAAATATTTGATCAACCTGTAGATTTCAGTGGGGCGAAATTTCAGGGAATATTTATAGATA
>CAZBIT010000463.1:0-2505 GCA_964491835.1 uncultured bacterium | reverse complement strand
GTATTATAATATTATACTTTAGCGGAAGTTCAGACAAACTTTTCGTTATAATACCCAGAAAATCCTCCCGAACAGCAATTGAATCTGTACTGATGTCAGGATAATTTATAGAGGTATTTTCTATTAAATCTGCATTTTTATTCAAAGAAATATTTTTAAAACGTTTTTTCTGCAAATAAGAATATGACATATTTTTTGCAATCGCATAAAGCCATGTTTTAAAAGACGAATATCCTTTGAACTTGTTAATTTCTATATATGCTTTTACAAATACTTCCTGTGAAATATCTTCCGCATCTTCTTTTGATGATACTATCCGGTTTATAAAAGTCAATACCCCTGTGCTATATTCTTTCACCAGCCGGGCAAATGCCGCTATATCACCATTCTGCGAAAGATGAACCAGTTCATTTTCTGCAAATCTTTCTTTATCTATGTCCATCTTTTATTTAGACAGATTGAACATTAATTTTGTTTCAAAATATAATTTACAAATAAATAAAATATTTTTTTAAATAAATTTAAATAAAGTGAAACATTTTTTTATGTAATCTGTCTAACAAAATAGAAAACAAAAATAAACAGTTTTGGTAAGGAGGTATATTATGAGTTATTTAGAAGACATACTTGTTCCGATTGGACTTTTTGCTATGGTTGTAGTTATTATATGGATTCATAGCAAATTAAGAGTTAGAAACCGTGAAATGATTAATAAGGAAAGGATGGCTTTAATTGAAAAAGGGGTATATGATTTTCCCAAAGAAGAATTAAGAACTAACCTTCATAAATATCTTTTATTTAGTTTTATACTTTTGGGAATTGGAATTGCCTTGAGTATAGGTTCATTTGTAATGGGTGAAAAAGGTATGTTGATTGGAGGGATGGTACTTTCATTCCCCGGACTTGGAATACTACTGTTTTACCTAATTCAGTCTAAAAAAGAAAAGAAGGAAAAGGAAAAAATAGACGCAAATTCATAGATTAAGAACATAAGCAAGTAGTGTGCACTAACACATTATTAGTGTCCTTATAAATTGTTGAATCCTGCAGTGCCATATATAGTCTGACGCTGGCTAAATCAAAACCGTCAATAAGCTCTTCGAGCAATACTCGGGTCCAAACATAGTTGAGGATTTGTTTTTATTTAAGATATATAAGGTCTTTTAAAACAGATAATTTAAAGGAATAATTTTATTTAGTATTATTAATCAAAATAAATATATTAACGTTTTTCAACCCAGACATTAGATGTTCTCGCATTCACATTTGGTAATTCTGGAAGAGTTTCGCTTGGTATTGGTTCATACCAAAATGTTGCAGTTGACCAGTCATCCTGTCTTTCAAACAGTCCCTTATCCCATCCAATTTGTTGAATAGTAATCTGACACTCTTTTTCCCAATATATCGGGTCTAATAAATGCCAACGATACATTGATACAAATTCTTCCTGATTAAGACTACAGCCGTTGTAGAAAAAAGGGGTTTGTTGCATTCCATACGAAAGACAAACATAATCTTCACTTCCAGTTCCACAAATTGTAGGGAACTCCTTATCTCCATCTATGAATATTTTAATTTCACCTTCTCCCCACCATCTTTTAGTATCCAGCGACCTTATTCCCAATACAGTTCCAATAAAACGTCCTTTTCCAACTCGTTTTGGAAGAATTACAAAATCTTGTTTTATAGTAGTAGGATTTTCTCGATGAAACAAAGTATGAAGTCTGCCTACATCATCCGGTAATTTATCACCAATAGTATAATCAATTTGATAATATAACGGTAGTTGTTTTGTTCCTTCATTTGTAAAAGTAATTTTTGCCCGTTTTGTAAATGGCATCGGTAACCATATACTCATACCCGCTCTCGATCCAAGTGAGTGAACAGCAGAATAATACGGCATAACTTTCCCATGGGCAAACCCCATGAAATCTCCCACAGGACACTCTATACTTGGGTGAGATTGATTATCCCAATATGCTCGGATAACTATACTTCTTAAGTTTTCTGGAGTATTATAAGTGGTCATCCAAATATGGCGGACTGTTCCTGGACCTTTAATATCGCATAACTGCACAGTTTCACCGGGTGCTATATTTCTACTTGGTGCACCTTTCCTCCCAATGCCCAAATTACTCTCCGCTTTACCTCCTTCTCCTTTGGAACCTGTAGGATTTTCAAAGGAAATAGAACGGGACTCTAATCCAGTATTTAATATATATAGCTCGCGAATCGGTTCTGATAATCTTAAATTTTGATTATCAACTGAAGTGCAGTTTAAAAATATCAAAGAAATCGATATTATAAACAAAGATACAAACAACTTTAATTTCATACAATTCTCCTATTTTTTAATCAAGGTTCAATATTTTAAGTTTTAAAAACAAACTTAATACAATTATTAAAAATAATGTTAACAATATAATTATTCTTATAATTTTTTTCAATATTATATTAGATACCCTTTCCAAAAATTTTTAGGTAAAAAAAGTATTTATTACCTGA
>CAZBIT010000462.1:0-2512 GCA_964491835.1 uncultured bacterium | reverse complement strand
ACCTTCTTTTTAAGATTTATCTCCTCTCGTTTAATCTCCTCTAACAAATATTTTGCATTCATATCATCAGGGTTAATCTTCAGTGCCTCATAATATTTTTTGCTTCTTTCGCCTGGTATTCCCTTTCTATCAGCCAAGTGTCCTTCTATAACTAATTTAGTTGCAGTTGAATATTTTTCTATTTCTGCTTTCAATTTATCCTTACCCTTTTCATCCATACCAATATTTCTAAGATATGGAAATATTATTTTTTTATATTTAAGAATCGCAGTTATATTTGCAATTTCGCATTCTTTTCTATCCCTTAATTTGGTTTGTGAAAATTCAAGTAAAGGTTTATCATCTGTATTAATTGAGACCTCCCCTGTCAAATCTTTAATATCATTTTCGTCAAGTAAAAATCCATCAAGGAGAGCAATGGGATTACTAAGATTTACCTCTCCAAGGTCTTCTTTTATTTTATCTTCATTCATCGTTTCGATAAACTTATCAAAATCAATGCTGAGTTTATTTTGCATCCCAATAAGAACTCCGTGTTTATTCGTTGAATTACTGACATACCAGTAATATGAAAATGGAAAAACATCCTGAAATGTTTTAAGAATCATCTTAAAGTCAAATGGAGCAAGGTCGAGTGGAACCCAAGTGGAAACCACACCATCTTCATTCAATTTTTTTCTTAATGCGAGAAAATGTTCTTTCGTAAATAAAGCGGCACATTCTCCCGTCGTCGGATAAGTAGCATCGTTCATTATGACATCGTATTTCTCTCTTGTAAGAATGGCATAATTTTTACCATCCATAATTATGGGATTAAGCCGTTTATCATTCAACACGCTTCTGTTTAAATCAGGAAAATATTTTTCAGCCGCATCTAAGATGTCCCTTGATATTTCTACCATATCTAATCTTTCAATATCGTGAAGTAATACAGAATGAGAAGTTTCTCCACTTCCAAATCCAATCTGCATAGCCTTTTTAGCGTTGCCGTGAAGAAAAATAGGTAAATGACCTTGGAGTTTTTGGATTGTGCGGAGCATAAATTCTGTCCCCGCTACGTTAGTTCCATCAACAGCAAGAAGATCACCTTGATAAAAATATCCAGGATATTTATGCACTGTTGTTGTTCCAGAAATTCCTTCTTTGAAATATACTAATTCACTTCCTTTCTCGTATGCATTAAAGATAGATAAAAATTGTTCTTTTTTAATATGCAGAGTTTGAATTATAATTACTAAAACAAGTAGTGCGGTTAACAAAACTTTTACAAGCAATTTTACATTCTTTATAAAATATAATACAACCAAACCAATCAAAATATTAACAAAAGCAATAAACATAATGCCTTTTGGAGTTCCCAATAAAGGCAAAATAACAAATCCAGCAGCAATTGAACCAAGAACCGAACCAACCGTATTAAATGAATAAACTTCACCAATAGATTTACCAACTTTTTTAATATTCTCTGTCCATATTTTACCAACCACAGGAAATACAGCACCCATAAGTAGCGTTGGAATAAAAATAATCATTCCTGTCTCCATAAATCTTATTATATTCCATTTTTTCCAACCGACTTTACCAACTATCAAAGCAAGTTTATCATGAATTTCAACAAAATTACTCAAAAGATAAATGGTGCCCAAAGCACTTAAGCCAATTAAAACTTCAAAAATTGAAAATAATTTTAATCCATTAAATCGATCGGAAAGTTTGCCACCTATGTATCCTCCAAAAGCAAGACCAAACAAAAATGTGGTAAGCATAATTGTGAAAGCATAAACAGATATAGATATAATATAAATAATAATCCTCGTCCATAGAACTTCATAAGCAAGAGCACAAAATCCAGAAAGTGCAAACGCCAACAATATCATCTTTTCAATCTTAAAAACGTTTTTTGTTACATTTGTTTCTGATTCCGTGCTATTAATATTTGAACCTATTTCCTCTTTCAAAACAATCTCTTCAACTACTTCTTTTCTACTCATCAGCCAAACAAGAAATCCTATTAAAACATTGATGCCTGCAAATATATAAACCGTTTCATTTACACCCAAGATTTTTATCATAAAAAATCCAGCAAGAAAACAACCAATTACAGCACCAAAAGTATTTATGCTGTATAAACTCCCCACTTTACTTCCCAAATCAATTTTTATTTTTACAAAATATTTACTCAACACAGGAAGTGTCCCCCCCATCATTATTGTTGGAACAAGCATCATTAAAAATGACATAAAAAATCTCACAATAATTAATAAAAATGAATTTGAACCAATTATACCAAACAAACCAGAATATAAATGATTTGAAACGTTAACTAAAAATGGTATTAACGAAGCAGAAATACCAATACCTATTTCAAGTAAAGAATAAATCTTAATAGGATTTCCTTTCTCGTCGATCAATTTGCCAAAATAATAACTTCCTAATGCAAGTCCTGTCATAAAAGCGGACAAAACAGTGCTCACTGCAAGGGTTGTATTACCAAAAACAAGTGTAAACATCC
>CAZBIT010000461.1:0-2546 GCA_964491835.1 uncultured bacterium | reverse complement strand
AATGTTATAATCAATATAACCGAACTCATTTGTTTTAATAATGTATTGCACAATAATTTTTCCATATTGCCTCCTAATTTTGTACGGTTTTTGATAAATTGCATTTGTGTTATAATTAAAAGAGAACATTTGTGTTGGTAACAAGACCAACAAACGGCAAACTCCCGAATTTTCGGGATAACTTATGAAATTCGTCAGGTTTTCCTATGCGTATTTAATTTAGTTCAAATATATATAATTCAACTTATTTTAAAACTACTTTAATATTTTCGAATCTGTAAATTATTTTGTTGAAATTTTGATAAAAAATAAATAGGGTATCCCCTTATTAAAATAATCAAAAGGAATAGATACTTAATGAGATTTGTTATATTTTTAAATATAGGTTATTTGGTTTATTAAGTCAAATATTTTTTGATATGAGAGATATTGAATATAGACACCAATAGGGATTTTAAAGGATGTTAAGATATCGAGGATAGAGAGTATGACAAGAGAAAATGGTTTGTTTATATATAGTTAAATATGGAGGAGTGAGAAAATAGAAGAGATATATTGGATGGGTATATATTGGGGATGCTGCTTATCTTCATCAACAGTTGTTTTTGTATAAACGAGATTAATACCATCAATACTTTCACCAGGAATGATACGCATATTTATTTCTGATAATTTAAATTGATTTTTATTAAAACTGAAAAGTAATGGAATGCTTCCAATTAAAATTCCTTCCAAACTTTTTTATGAGTTAAATAAATAATAAAATTTGCTTATGTTGTCAAGAATAATTCATTACTCTAATACATTTAAAATTGTATTATTTCAAATTCTAAAATATTAGAAATTACATTTGATTTTACTTAATATTCTTCTTATTTTTCTAAAAAAGAAAAAACTTTCTAATTAATGGAGGATATATAATGAAGCTAAAAAAATTATTAATTCTAAGTATAATCACTCTGCTTCTCTGTTTTTCTTATCATCATTTATATAGTTTTCCACAGTCATTCATTTCCGGCAGCGTTGTTAACGCAGGAGATTATGCTTCCATACAGAAAGCAGTTGATGCACTCGGTGAATCAGGGGGTACTGTTTTTATTCCGGCAGGCACCTATAAAATTTCAGAACCGATTAACGTAACCAAATCTGATGTCACATTAATGGGGGCAGGTTCTGCTACAATTTTACTAAATGTAAATGAAGAGGGGGAAAATACATTCGAATTAATAGGTGCTCCAAAAAAAGAAATCTGGCATGTAAGTGTGTGTAATATGCACCTGAAAGGCAACGAAAAATGCGGAAATGGAATACATGCATATTGTGTTAATGAAATTTCTCTGAGAGAAATGTGGATTGACTATCACGGTAAATCAGGAATATTTCTTGATTACTGCTATGAGAATCCCCGAGTCTGTAACAACAATATTGCATATAACAAAGAAAAAGGACTTCTAATTGATGGATGCCATGATGTTGTTGTCTCAGCAAATGAGATAGAAGAGAACGGTACTACTTGCACATGTGGTGCCGGTGTATTTGTAAAGGATGGTTTTAATGCAACCATTAGTGGAAACGATATCGATGACAACATAGGAAACAATATTCATTTTATTAAAGAACATGGTTCAATTATAACGGGGAATGTGCTTGAAAACAGTATAGGAATAAATTTATTCTTGGAAGGATGTTCTGGAACCGTTGTGACAGGAAACACATTAAGGCAGCCCGGCGATATGCGTATTGTGAATAATAGAGGAGTCACAATTACAGGAAATTCATTTGATATGACAAACGACAATTCTATCGAAGCGGAAAATAGTAACCTTATTACCATATCGGGTAATATTTTCATGGGCGGCAGTAAAGCCCTTAAAGACAGAACTCACGGAATCATAATGAGGGATGTAAATAACGTATCTATTTCAGGTAACACTATGGAAAAACCAATAGAAGGGGGAATCTACATCGTCGGAGATGAAAATAAGTATATCAATATCACAGGAAATACAATTAAAAATCCGTCTGAAAAATCTCCCGGTGAGTTTTCAGGCATCTTGGTTCAAAATACTTTGCACAGTATTGTAAGTTATAACATTATCATTGATGACGGAAACCAGAAAATTATGAAATCAGCCGTTGAAGAAACGGGCAGTTCTGATTTTAACATTATAACTAACAACCGTGTAAACAAAGGAACAGAAGGCGACATAACAATTATTGGTAAAAATACAAAAAAGGAAGGGAATTTCATTTATTGATATTAGCAATTTGAATGTCCGAGATTAAAAAATAATAATATTTTAATACAAAAAATAAATTTGGGAGTTTAACTATGGGAAAGATATTCAAAATTGGAGTTTTGATAATATTACTCCTGCTTATTAATGTTCATTCCTTCGGGGCGATGAAGAAACTTGCCCAGGTAGGTTTCAAGGGATTGATAATGCCCGTAAGGCAAGAGAAGCAGGAATGGGGAATGCGATGGTATCTGTTCATGTTGGAGCGAACTCTTTATTCTGGATTCCTGCTGCGATAACTGAAATAAT
>CAZBIT010000460.1:0-2546 GCA_964491835.1 uncultured bacterium | reverse complement strand
CATTTCTTATGGGTAAAACATCATTATCATACTCTGTTAAGAATGTATAAAATATGGTTTCCATAGTTTTAAGTTCTTTTTGCATATTAGCATATGTGGAGTTTTTCTCGAGTTCTTTTGATGAAAGAATTAAGAGTTCATTTGTAATTAAAATCACAAACATTCCGAAAATTAATAATTTCTTGGACATATAATACCTCCTATATTATAATTTAAATTAGATGAATATATTATTTAATTAAGTTCTCTTTTGCTATATAAACTAAATTTTCAAGAATTTCATCATTTTCTATAAATTTCTTTGCAGTAAAAGAGCCAAGATATTCCAAATTTTCATTGATTAAAAGCATGTCTGTTTCTCTTTGCTTTGTTATTTGTTCGATTAATTGAGAAAATATTTGATTTCTTTCTTGAGTTGTTCTTTTTTCACTTTCTGATAATTCTTGCATAATGAAATTGATTGTTTCTTGTTGAATTCCAGCCATTTTCGATAATAATGTCTCTTCAAGTTCATTACTTTTTTTCTTTCCAAATATGCTCATACTGACATATATTTCTGATTTATTATATTTAAATTCAAAATTTATTAGAGATAAAATGAGGAGTGAACCCACTGCAATTATTAAAGTAACATAGCCTAATCTTAGTGGTTTTTCAAGAAGCCAGTCAAAACATTCTTTTAACTGGATAATAAGGGATTCCTTTTGTTCTAAAATTTTTAATTCTATATTGGGAGTATTTATTTTCCATTCTTTAAGGATGGATCTTTCATTTTGTAAAATGGCGATTTCTTTTTCGCATTCAGGACAGGATTTAATATGCTTGGCTATCATATTCTTTTTGTTTTCATCAAGTTCTCCATAAATATAATCGATTAAATCTTCTTTATTAATTGGGCAAGACATATTAATATACCTCCTTATCAAAGTTTTGTTTTTCAAGTATATTTTTAATGTTTTTTAAAGCGTAATACATCCTGGATTTTGCAGTATTTTCAGGGATGTTCAGAATCTCTGCAATTTCCTTGAACTTTAATCCTTGATATTCTTTTAGAATAACTATAATCTTCTGTTCCTCCGGGAGATTTAATATTGTTCTTTTTATAATATTTTGCATATCTTCTTTCATTATGTTTTCTTCGCATTTTGGATTTACTGTAATTACTTCCTCATAAACAAACTCATTATTATGAATGTTATCAATGTCTGTATGAATTGCTTTCTTCTTTTTTTTCAACTCATCCTTGCAGAGATTTATTGCGATTTTATATATCCACCCGGAGAAACTTGTTTCGTTTTTGAGTTTTTTGACGTTTTTGTATGCCTTGATGAATGCATTCTGACAGACGTCTTTTGCATCCTGTTCATTTCCCATATATCTATATGCCAATTGGTATATTTGGGTTTGCCATATCCTCACTATAAAGTTGAAAGCATCTTTGTCACCACTCAAGAACCTTCTTATATAATCTTCTTGAGAAAAACATTCCAAATTATCACCAATAAATTTTTCGATTTCTTACTTATATGACTTTTCGTTTTTTTAAAAAGTTTTAATATAAATATAAATATAAAAAAATTTTAAAGAATTACAAATTTATGACGATAATAAAGATACCATAATAACGTCTAAAATTAAAATCAAGGATGTTTTAGTGGCAATAGGAGACATTACAAGGATTAGGACAAACATTGGTGCATTAAACGCACTTAATGCTCTGAAATCAGTTAATCAAAATCTTGAAAAGATTCAACTTCGGCTTGCAACTGGGAAAAGAATAAACTCTGTTTCAGATGACCCTGCTGGGTATGTTATATCAACGAGGATTAATGCAAGAGTAAGGGGTTTGAGTGTAGCACTTGATAATATTGGCACTGCAAAGAATATGATGTCTATTGCAGAAGGTGGTCTGCAAAATATCAGTGATATTCTTATAACGATGAAGGAAAAGGTTACACAGGCAGCGAGTGATACGTTGGGTTCTGCCGAAAGGAATGCAGTAAAAACAGAACTTGACCAGTTGACAAGTGAGATTGATGATATTGTAGAAGAAACGACATTTAATAATTTCAAACTTTTAGATGGCACGTTTACAAATAAGTCAATTCAAACAGGAGCAAACCCAACAAATACGATTATAATAAATTTATCTGACGATAATACTTCCCAAGCACTCAACGTTTCGTCTAATTATGTGTCCAGTAAAGTTTTTACTGCTGGAGGTTCGAGCATTGCACTCTCTTACGTGGATTCGGCAATTGAAAAGGTTTCAAATTCACTCCAAAAAGTGGGTTCTTATGTGTCAAGATTGAGCATTAAAGAGAACACATTAAATATTGCAATTACGAATAATGAAGCGACTTATAGCAGGATTGTCGATGCTGACCTTGCTCAAGAACAATTAAATGCAACAAAAAATTTAATTCTCCAAAGAACTGCAGTAGCACAACTCACACAGGCAAATTTCTCACCTGCATCCGTTTTGAAACTGTTCAGATAAAAATCTTTCATTCGGCGAGAAGAAAATGATGGATACGGCAAAGAGC
>CAZBIT010000459.1:0-2552 GCA_964491835.1 uncultured bacterium | reverse complement strand
CAAGCTAAAACTCCTTTTTCAAATTCTCATTTGAGTTCAACAACTATGAAAATATTCTATATTCTTCTAAAAGGAAATCCAAATTCTTTTAAAAGTTCATATGCTTCTTTATCTGTTTTTGCAGTAGTAACAACAGCAATGTCCATACCCATAAGCATCTCAACTTCGTCATAACTTATTTCAGGAAAAATAATTTGCTCTTTTATACCAAGATTATAATTGCCTCTTCCATCAAAAGATTTATCTGATAGTCCTCGAAAATCTCTTATTCTTGGTATCGCAATAGATATTAGTCTGTCAAAGAATTCATACATAATATTTCCTCTTAAAGTAACGCGACAACCTATCGGAACCCCTTTTCTTAACTTAAAATTGGAAATAGATTTTCTTGCTTTTGTTACGACTGCTTTTTGACCGCTTATTGTTGCAAGGTCTTTTATAGCAGATTCTATGAGTTTCGGATTTTGGGTAGCTTTCCCAACACCCATGTTTATGGAAATTTTCTCAAGTTTTGGAACCTGCATTACATTTTTATATTGAAACGTTTTAATCAGGTTCGAAACAATATGTTCAAAATAATACTTCTTCAGTCTTGGAAAATAATCTTTATTTTCTACCTTCTCTTTTTCTTTAACATTTTTTGCCATCTGATTCCCGTAAAATTATTTCTTTAATTAAAACAATTAATCATAAATTATCGCGTGCTTACAATCATTTCTCCACATTTTTTACATGTTCTTTCTCTTTTTCCATCTTCTAATATTTTAATTCCTATTCTGGTTGCATTGTTACATTTTGAACAAATTACCATCACATTAGATGCAGAAATAGGCGCTTCCTTTTCGACAATTCCACCATGCACATTTTTTTGAGTAGGTTTTGTATGTCTCTTTATTAACTTCACACCTTCTACAATTATTTTACCATCCTTTGGAAATACTTTTAAAACCTTACCTTTTTTCCCTTTTTCATTTCCAGAAACAACAAAAACAACATCATTCTTACACACTCTCATTATGAGTTTACCTCATTTATAATTATAGAACCTCTGGAGCAAGAGATATAATTTTCATATAATTTTTTTCTCTTAATTCTCTTGCAACTGGGCCAAAAATTCTCGTTCCTCTTGGTTCATTTTGTTCATCTATTAAAACTGCGGCATTTTCATCAAAGCGAATGTAAGAGCCATCCTTTCTTTTAATTTCTTTTTTACCTCTAACTATAACTGCTTTTGAAACATCTCCTTTTTTTACATCTCCACCAGGAATGGCACTTTTAACGGTCACGACTATCACATCTCCGATTCTTCCATATTTTCTTTTTGAACCCCCAAGCACACGAATGCACATAGCCTTTTTTGCACCGGTATTATCAGCAACATTCAGCCTTGTGTATTCTCTTATCATAATCAAACCTCCAAACTACATCAGTTCCGCCTTTTTTACTACTTCAATCAATCTCCATCTTTTTCTTTTACTCAAAGGTCTCGTTTCCATAACTTTTATGATGTCACCAACATTGCATTTATTTTCTTTATCATCAACTAATAATTTTGTTCTTCTTGATATATATTTTCCATAGAGAGGGTCTTTTACTCTACGTTCAACATTAATGATGCAACTTCCCGTCATTTTATTGCTTATGACTGTTCCAGTCCTTACTTTTCTTTGTCCTCTTTTTTTCATACCTGTTTTTCCTTTGCTTTTCTGATACCCAGTTCATACTGGTGCAAAAGTGTCTTTATTCTGGCGATTTCCCTTCTCGTTGTTCTAATTTTTAACGGATTACTTGCCTGATGAGTAGCTTTTTGAAATCTCAAATTAGACAATTCTAACCCTGCATCTTCAAGTCGCAATTTTAAATCTTCAGTTGGAAGTTCTAATAGTTCATCTTTTTTCATAATAAAATCTATGCCTCCTTAAGAGCAATAAACTTTGTTTTTATTGGAAGTTTACTTCCAGCCAATCTCATTGCTTCTCTTGCAATAACTTCTGAAATTCCATCAATCTCAAAAAGTATCCTGCCTGGTTTTATAACTGCAACCCAATATTCAGGGGCTCCTTTACCTTTTCCCATTCTTGTTTCAGCGGGTTTTTTTGTTACTGGCTTATCAGGAAAAATCCTAATCCATATCTTCCCACCTCTTTTAATATGCCTTGTCATCGATATTCTTGCTGCTTCAATTTGTCGAGCAGTTAACCAGCAGGGTTCGAGTGCCTTAAGACCAAATTGACCAAAAGCAATCGAACTACCTCTCTGGCTTTTCCCTCTCATTCTTCCACGTTGATGCTTTCTCCATTTAATCCTTTTTGGCATTAACATAATTCATAACCTATCTTTTTTTATCTAGTATAGAAGCGGAACCAATTACTTCCCCAAGACATATCCACACTTTAACTCCAATTGTACCGTAAGTTGTATGTGCAGTTGCCCTTGCAAAATCGATATCTGCACGTAGCGTGTGAAGAGGAATCCTACCTTCTTTATATTGTTCTTGTCTTGCCATTTCTGCACCAGCAAGCCGTCCGCCACATTTTATCCTAATCCCTTCG
>CAZBIT010000458.1:0-2553 GCA_964491835.1 uncultured bacterium | reverse complement strand
TATTGTTTTAATAAAATATTTAATATAAACATTTTCACTGAAAAATTAAGCGATTTTTAGAATATTTATTATATGAAAATATTAAGAACTATGCGTAATATGATAAATTCTAATTAGTATTTTCAGGTCAAAAATATAAACATGAAATAATTATTGGAGGATTTTATGGGAATTCAAAAAGGTTCTATCACCCGACGGGATTTTTTGATTAACACTACTTTAAGCACTTTAGGTTTAACATTAGGTTCAGATAAAATATGGTCAGTAATTAGTCCTCAGGATTCAGGAAGCGAAAGAAGTAAGGTCATTATCGGGAAAAGTGAAAAGATTTTGGATGAAAAAAACAATGTCAATCAAAAAATTGTTGATATTCTGCTCGATGAGATGATGAAGAAATATACTGTAAAAAAAGATGCAGGTTCCGCATGGAAAGAACTTTTTTCTTCCAAGGATGTTGTTGCCATAAAGACAAATGTTCAGATGATAAAAACACATAACGAATTAATTCTTTCGATTGTTAAAAGTTTAAAATCTATCGGGATTCCCGACGATAAGATAATTATATTTGAGAGAGGAAGAGGAGGTTATGGAGAAAAAGGTGTTTATCAGATGGATATATCTTTTGGATTTAGCAAAAATAGTATCAGCAAAATAATTACTGATAATGCAACTGCTTTGATTAACGTTCCGGGAACAAAATCCCACTGGCTTTCTGGAGTCGGGGTGTGCCTCAAAAACTGGTGTGGTGCTGTAACGAATATAAATGTGAAAGATGAAAATGTTACTTTTGTAATTCATAAAAATAGTTGTGAAGACCTTGGTTTAATTTCAGTTTCTCCGGACATAAAAAATAAACTACGGCTTAATATCGCTGATGCATTAATTCCACTTGCTCATGGAGGTCCTCAAGTTGACCCGAAATATCTCTGGCAGAATAAGGAATTAATACTTTCTACGGACCAGGTTGCAGTCGATGCGGTTTGTTTAAAATTGATTCAGGACAAAAGAAAAGAATTGAAAGGCGATGATTGGCCGTTATATCCTCCACCACTTCATATTGCAGCAGCACAAAATAAATACAAACTCGGTATAGCAGATTTAAATCGAATTGACATTGAAAGAGTCGTTGTTTGAAATTTAATTAAATATTATTTAGATTTCTAAAAGTTTTGTTTCTGATTTTGGCAGTTCCGCTGAGTTGGAATTTACTTTCTTTCAATAGCAAATAGGATTAATAGCGAAATACAAAAGGCTGTTTGGGATGTAATCCAAGACTGCCTTTTATTTTTTCTGAACTTATAACCGAGTAATAGGTCTATTATTTATTTTCCAAAAAGAACTTTATCAAGCACTGCTTTAGTTTGTTTGATTCCTTCCCTGCCATCTGTTTCAATACCGTAGAAACCTCGATATCCTCCATCACGACACATTTTAATCATATTAATGGTTGCCTCTTCAGTAGGTTGTAATCTGACAGATTGTCCATGAGAGTAAGGGAGAAATCTCCTTACACGTTCGACATTGTCAAAAGGACCACCGGGTGATCTCCAGTCTGGAAGTAAACCAAAGTATAGATTATTGACTCGTTCCATAAGAGTAATCATAGCATCAGGGTCATCAGATGTTCCTCCATGATTTTCGATTAAAATGCTTATTTTTGCCGGCACAGAATATTCTAACATAAGATTATAGGTTTCTTCTGCATAGTTAATCATATCCTCTTTTGATGCATCTTTAGGTCCATACCAGTTAGTTCTGATTGCGTGACACCCGAGGTAGTGAGCAATGTCAATCCATTTTTTATGGTTCGTAACTGTCTGCATCCTCTCTGCTTTTGTGGGAGCAGCCGTTGCCCCTTCGTCATCTACCATTATAAGTACCATTTTAACACCATATTTTTCTGCGTTTCTTTTTAATCGGTCGAGATAACCAACAGTCGGAACCTCAAAAAGTGAATTGACGAATTCAATTCCATTGATACCAAAATCTTCTTTGGCAATTCTCGGAAAATCTAAATTTTTCCATTTTCCTGCTTGAATTTCTTTAACTAATGCCCATTCAGCCAATGAGATATTGTCTTCAGTAGTTCTGAGTTTAGCATTTAATTTTGTGTTTTTTAACAATGTTATACTGCTCAATCCAGCTCCTAATGCGAGTGTTTTACCTAAAAAATTTCTGCGTGTTAATTCATTCATAATTTTTCTCCTATAATTTAAATTTTTATTAATTTATTTATTTTTCTCTTTGAAAAAAAGAAGATATATTAATATTTTTCCCTCCTTAGATGGTTCTGCTCAGGAAGAGTTTACTTTTTTTCAAAATAAAATAAATTTCAAAAGACAAGAATTGGGGATGTTAAGTAAAATTTTGCCAACAATTAATATTAATTATTCGTTTTGATATAAAATCCATACTTTTTTGCTTCTTTTTCCATAATTTTGCATAATTGTTTAGAATAATCTGGGAGAATTTCATCTTTTCTTGATTTTGTCATATCAACTACATGGTGGTGTGCTCTTTCCATATAACTAATGTTCAATTTAATATCATTAA
>CAZBIT010000457.1:0-2554 GCA_964491835.1 uncultured bacterium | reverse complement strand
GTAAAGTCAATTTCTCTTTTTGGGTCTTATGTTAGAAATGAACAAAGAGAAGATAGTGATATTGATTTGCTTATAGAATTTGAAGAAGATACTTATCATAATTTTATCAATCTAATCTTCACATTAGAAGACCTGTTACAGAAAAAAGTAACGGTGGTAAGCAAGGATGAAATAAGTCCTTACATTTTACCTTATGTACTAAAGGAGGTAGAAAAAATTGAAGGATGACAAGGTCTATATAAGGCATATTCTTGATGAAGTGAATTTCATAATTAAAGAAAGCAAAGATTTATATTACGAAGAACTGATAAAAAATGAAATTCTAAAAAGAGCGTTTGTAAGAAGTTTAGAAATAATAGGTGGAGCGTCCAAGAATCTCTCAAAAAATTTTAGAGAAAAACATTCTAATATTGAATGGAGGGAATTATCAGGATTAAGGGATAAACTTATTCATTATTATTTTGGTATAAAGTAGGATAGGGTTTGGGATGTTATAAAGAAAGTAATACCAGAAATTGAAGATAAATTAAAAAAGATTTTAGAAGAACAATAAAACTTAAAAAATGTATCGTATTAAACAAATATCTTCTTTCTTTGTTTAATCACAAGAGTATTTCTAACCTTAGTTCAGCCACAGTTTTCTTTTTCAATTCTTCAAATGTTTAAGAAATTGGTTTAATCCTGTTAATTTTAAATAAACTTTATTAAAATTCTAATATAAAATAAATAAAAAAGGTACAAAATATGAAAACTTTAAAATCAAATAAATATTCGCGAAGGAATTTTTTACAGAAAATATCTACAGTTTTTGTTTTAGGGACGAGTATTACAAATATTAAAAGTAGAAATTATTATAAAGAGGATAGCAAAATAGAAGATGATATCTCTCAAATAAATGTTAAGGGTATTGTGGATATTCATGTTCATGGTAATACAAGGAGAAAAGGTTATGGTCATAATTTGACATCTTACGAAACTGCACTGGCGATGGCTGAGTATGGAGTAAAGGCATGGGTAGATAAAGAGAAAAGGGGCTATACTTGGTCTGTTGCCGAGGTTTTGTGTCGGGTTGTGCCGGGAACGATAACATTGGGTTCTCTTGTTCTCGATAAAACAGTGGGAGGTATCAATCCATCGGCGGTTATTGCAGCAACTTCTGGTGCAGGTATATATGCAGCGGGTGACTCGCGAGTTATATGGATGCCATCTTCCACAGAGCAAATCGATAAGGATGTCTTCATAACAAATAGTAATGGAGAATTACTACAAGAAACAAAAGAGGTTTTAAAGATAATTTCCGAGACCAATGTTGTATTGGCAACAGGACACTTACCTTATAAACATATTATAAAATTAGTTCCAGAAGCAAAGCAAATCGGTGTTGAAAAAATAATGATTACTCATCCTGACTGGCTCAGTATTGAAGAACAGAAAGAATTATGTAAATATGGTGTATTTTTTGATAGATGTATTGGAACTTGGCCCTGGTGGAAAAAAAGCGACTTTAAAGAATTAAAAAATAATCCTGAACTCTTCAAATCACTTGTAAAACAATTGGTAGAAAATATGAGAAAAGTAGGAATGGAAAGAAATATAATTTCAACGGATTGGGGACCTCATACCTTTTGGGACAGCCCACCACTTGCGATGAAGCAGTATATATGGGCTCTTATGGAGAACAGTGTAACTGAAAATGAAATTGATATGCTTGTAAGAAAAATCCCTTCTTATTTGGTTGGGGTGTGATATAAGTTATTGGTATAAATTATGATAGTGTTTGGGACATTGTGAAACACAAAATCCCAGAACTTAAAGAAAAAATTGAAAATATTTTAAGGGAATTAAATAAATAGTGAAAATAAATCCTATTACAATTTCAATATCGAATAAAACAAAAAGCAAGAGTTTTTGAAAAATTTTATTTTTTTGATTGACAGGTATTGATAATTAAAGTAAATTAAATGTACTAACAGTGGTAAGCAAAGATGAAATACGTCCTTACATTTTACCCTATATATTAAAGGAGGTAGAAAAAATTGAAGGATGACAGAGGGATTCTAACTGAGAAAGAAATAATTCAAATATTAAAAGAACATAGTGATATTTTAAAAAAGTATAATGTTACAAAAATCGGTTTGTTTGGCTCTTATATTAAAGGAGAACAAGAAAAACAGAGCGACATCGATCTTCTTGTGGAATTTGACAGGGGTGCTTTTGGCAAGGATTTTGAGGGATACTTTGACTGCTATATGGATTTATTATTCTTTTTAGAAGATGTTTTTAGAAAAAAGATAGACCTTCTTACAGTTGAAGAAATTAGTCCTTATATAAAACCTTATGTCCTAAAGGAGGTAAAATATCTTGAAAGAACCTAAAACCTTCTTAATGCATATTATAGATGAAATAAAATATCTTCATAAAAAATTAGAAAAATTGGAGTATGAGGAGTTTATTTATGACGAAGACCTTAAGAGGATTTTCGTAAGGTCTCTTGAGGTCATAGGTGAAGCAACGAAAAACCTAACTGATGATTTCAGAAATAAATATCCACAAG
>CAZBIT010000456.1:0-2561 GCA_964491835.1 uncultured bacterium | reverse complement strand
TTTCTCTTTTTCAAATAGACCCGTAAAAATTGGGTGGTCAAATTTTATTCTGCCAAAAGTGACAAATCCTTTATCAGTTCCTGTGGATTTTTGAAGTGAGAGAATCTTGGGAATATTGAGATTTTTCGCAATAGTATTATTGTAATAATTTATGTCCATCTGTTCATCTGGTAAAAATATAATTCCCTTTCCATTAGAAAGGAAAATTTTTAATCTATAGATGTCAGAATTGGTAATATTTTTTATATTTTCGAATATAAGTAGGTCATAATTATCTACGTTGATTTTTGAAAATTCGTTAGTGTTAATTGTTTTTAGGTTGATGAGGGAAGAATCGGTAGATAATGGATTTAATGCTAATTTAATATAATTTTTTGTATTATTTTTATCAGAAATAAGCAATACTTCGATTTTATTCGGTATGTAAAGGTCAAAGAATCTTTTGTTATCCTCTTCAAGCAAGTCGTTCTCAATTTCAACGAATCCAGATATTAAACCATAAATCTCGGGGATAAAAGTAAAGGTAATTGATTCTGAAGCCCCTTTTTCAATGTCTATGGTCTTTTGTGCAATTCTTCTTCCAGCGACGTATAGATTTACCAAAAAGTCGTTTACTGGATTATCACTATTGTTTGCTACTATTGTTTCAATTTCTATTTTTTTGTTTTTTTGCAATATTTGGCTTTTTAAGATTATATCTGTAACCGCCAAATTATTCTTTTTAAATTGACTGTCAGTAAGGATGAATAGTTTAGGTTTGTTATAATTTTCCGTGGGTGATTCTTGAATGTTTTTATTGTCTATGTTTGTTCTTTGAAGGTCTGTTAAGAGAAATATTTCTTTATTGAAATTTTTTGAAGTGGAAACAATCTTTTCGGCATCAGAAATTAATTTCTGTAAGTTTATGGATGAGTATGATGGTTTTGAATCATTAATGATTGATTTAGATTTTGCTAAATCTGTGAATTGATATGCTGATATTTTTCCTATTTCTGATGATGGAATAATGTAAATCTGGTCTTTTTCATTTAAACTTTTCGTAATTTCTACTGCACAGTTCTTGATGTTTTCATAAAATTGCTGATTGCCACTTCCTGCCATAGAACTGAGGGAATTGTCAAGAATAATAATTGAAGTAGTTTTTAAATTCGTTCCAAATTTGCCTTCCGATGATTTTTTTAGAGTAGGGCGACTGAACGCCATTATTATAAATAAAATTATAAGACAGCGGAGAATAAGCAGGATAATTTGTTGAATTTTCAGTTTTTTTATTTTTCTGCTTTCTAAAATTTTCAAAAATCTAAGGGAACTAAAGTGAATTATTTCTTTTTTTCTTTTGGCTAAAAGGTGAATTAAGATGGGAACTGTTATAAGTGGTATTCCATAAAGTATTATGGAATTTAAGAATGTCATTTAATGTAAATTTTACCTTGTTGTTAAACGATATAATAAATTAAACTATATTGCTATTTAAGAAGTTAATTTTTCAAGTATTTTTATTAGTTTTTCTGCTTTTTCTATATCTTCTTCGACTAAAGAAAATGAAACCGCATCAGAAAGAGCATAAGTAATCTGCTCCAAAGTAAAAGGTTTTGAAATAAATATTAAAGCACCTTCTTTAATAAAGTCAATGTCGTCTTCCTTATTATAAGCACTTATTACTATTATCGGAACAGGATGAGTTTTTATAACGTGTTTAATGACTTGGAGTCCAGATGCAACTGGCATCATATAGTCAGTAACAACGATGTCAAATGGATTTTCTTTTTGAATTGATTCATCAAATAGTTGTATTGCTTCGGCTCCATCTTTGGCTTCGGTGATAATTAAATCTGTTTTTATTCCTTTAGAAACTTCTTGAAAAACTTCCTTCATAAAATTCCTTAAATCGGCATCGTCATCGGCAAAAAGTATATTTTTACTTTTCATTTTTTTTGTTTAATTAATTAAATTTATCAAAACAGTAATAATACTTAAAAATAAAAAGGAATCATTTTTATACAAACCGGCGAAGGCAGTTCAGCGGTTTGACCGGTAGAAATCAGCCGGCCGTTTTGTTTATCAATACGAAATATTACAATATTATTAGTTCTCTGGTTTGCAGCCAGCAAAAATGAGCCGGTTGGGTCTATAGCAAAATAGCGGGGGGAATTACCCTGTGTTGGCTCATGACCGACATAAGTAAGTTTACCTGTACCCTCGTCTATCGCAAAGATAACGATACTGTTATGCCCGCGATTTGAGCCATATACAAACTTCCCGGATGGAGAAACATGCACATCCGCACACCAGTTTGTCCCAGTAAAACCATCAGGAATAGTAGAAACTGTCTGCAATTCTTTTAGTGTACCTTTGGGTTCATCATAAGAAAATGCTGTTAATGTGGAGTTAAGTTCGTTTATGACGTAAGCAAATTTACCATCAGGGTGAAAAGTAAAATGACGGGGACCCGCCCCTGCTTTAACATTTGCCCAGGGTACATCGTTAGGTTTTAACTTTCCTTTGTCTGAATCAAATTTGTATATCATAATTTTATCAAGCCCGAGATCAGCGACAAATGC
>CAZBIT010000455.1:0-2565 GCA_964491835.1 uncultured bacterium | reverse complement strand
ATAATATTTTTAAATTCACTTCCTTTATTTGCTCAAAACCAATCTACAACAAATATTTCTGAGATGCCTTTGACTTTACCCGATACTAAACCACTCACTTGGGAAGATGATTTATCAAGAAAAATGATGGATGGTGCCCACATTTTTATCGAAAGAAAAATTGATGAATCTATTTTAACCCGACAAAAATATTGGAATCGCGATTTCTCTTCAAAAGATGCGTACGAAAAATCTATCGAACCAAACCGCAAACGACTTATGAAATATATTGGAGTCATTGACCAGCGTCTCCCTGTAATTATGCAGCGTCTTTCAGAAGATAACAATCCTGCCGTTATTGCTAGAACAGATAAATACAGAATATATC
This sequence comes from uncultured bacterium, assembly GCA_964491835.1. Taxonomy (GTDB): domain Bacteria; phylum SM23-31; class SM23-31; order JAUVVT01; family JAUVVT01; genus CAZBIT01. The sequence continues at coordinate 2,198 of CAZBIT010000455.1, read as the reverse complement.
AAGTCCGCTGGTCAGTACTGGATGGAGTTTTCGGTGAAGGACTTTTAATCGAACCTAAAACCAAACCTTTAGCCCATATAATTGTTATCCCCGATGCAGACCAAACACCAGAACAAATAGTCGGACTTACAGGAGAACTGCCAACAGAAATGCAGTTTGCTCGACACCTTGCCGAAAATGGCTTCCAAGTTGTAGTTCCTGTTATTATAAGCCGTTCATACGAATTTTCCGGTGATAAATATCAGACGCATCGTGAATGGATTTATCGCCAAGCATTCCACATGGGAAGACACATAATCGGATATGAAGTTCAAAAAGTACTTGCTGTTATTGACTGGTTCAAAAAAACGTATACAGATAATACCAAAGTTGGCGTTGTTGGCTATGGTGAGGGTGGTTTAATCGCATTCTATTCCTCAGCAATAGACGCAAGAATAGATGTATCCCTTATTAGTGGATATTTCCAATCCCGACAACGAGTCTGGAACGAGCCAATTTATCGAAATGTATGGTCACTCCTTCAAGAATTCGGCGACGCCGAAATTGCTTCTCTAATTGCACCTCGAATATTAATTATTGAACATAGTCGGGCACCAGAAGTTATTGACCAGCCAGAAATCCTTCGAAAAAATCCTCTAAACTTAGGTGAATTTACAGTCGATGGATATAAAGGCCAATTACAAACCCCAACATTCAAATCCGTTAAAGATGAATTTAATAGAATTGATGAACTCACTAAATCATTCTTTCAATCTAAATACCTTTTATTCGGTGAGAATGGCACCACATTAAAACCAATTTCCACACAAGCACTAAATATATTTGCTCAACAATTCGACCCAAATATCTCAATTCTTCAGTCCGATGAAATTCCAAGTGATGGACGAAAATCCTTCAATCCATCAGAAAGACAACAACGACAGTTAAAAGAAATAGAAAATCATATCCAATGGCTTGTTAATGATTCTCATCATGTCCGCAACAAATTCTTTCTATATAAAGTAATGCCCGAATTCGAAAAAAAACAATGGAGCACAGCATTAACCCACGAAACTTATCCTCCTGAACAATTTATAAAAAAACTACCTGAATATCGTAGATACTTTTGGGAGGAAGTAATAGGCAAATTTGAGGATTCACTGCTTCCACCCAATCCACGAACAAGAAAAATATACGATAATCCCAAATGGACTGGCTACGAAGTTGTTTTAGATGTATTCCCAGATGTTTTTGCTTGGGGGATTTTACTCATACCAAAAGACATTAAAGAAGGTGAAAAACGACCATTAGTCGTATGTCAACACGGCAGAAATGGACTACCTAAAGTATTAATCGAAGGTAACCAAAGTGCATATTTTTCTTTGGCAAGCAAATTAGCAGAAAGAGGTTTTATTACTTTTTCGCCTCATAATTTATATCGCGGTGAAGACCGTTATCGCTGGCTCGACCGCAAAGCCAACACCGTCAAGGCAAGCTTGTTCTCATTTATTATCGCTCAGCACGACCAAATACTTAAATGGCTTGAAGATTTGCCATTTGTTGATGGAAATAGAATGGCATTCTATGGTTTAAGTTATGGTGGTGAAACCGCCGTTCGTGTCCCCCCACTATTAGATAGATATTGTCTGTCAATATGTTCAGGAGATTTCAACGATTGGGCAATAAAAATTGCCAGCACACATACACAAGGTCAATACAGCTTCATGTACTCTATTGAATGGGAAATGCCTTACTTCGATATGGGACACACATTTAATTACGCAGAATTAGCATATTTAATTTTCCCTCGTCCATTTATGGTTGAACGCGGTCATCATGATACAGTCGCACCAGATGAATGGGTCGCTCACGAATATGCAAAAGTCCGATGGCTATATACTCAGTTTAACCTTCCTGATAAAACAGAAATCGAATTCTTCAACGGTGGTCATGCAATTAACGCAAAAGGCACATTCAAGTTCCTCCACAAACACCTAAAATGGCCTGAACCCGAAAACACGCAATAATATTGAGTTATTTAATTATATTACGATTCTTTACTGTCCGCTTAAAATCAATCTACAAGAAAGATAATTGGACATATTTTTCTTTAATTTTATTACATTGTTTATGATTTAATCGTAAAGCATCAAAGAGACTGACATAATCCATTAACAATTCTTTAATTATTCGAGCGAATTCTTGAAGACTATACGAGT
>CAZBIT010000454.1:0-2567 GCA_964491835.1 uncultured bacterium | reverse complement strand
ATTGAAATGTTTTGTAGAGAAAATAATATCGTTTTTTTAGGAAAAATACCTTATAGTGAGGTTTTTGTCGAAGCAATGGTTGCGCGGAAAAGCGTTATTGAATATTCTAATGGAGAAATATCAAAAAATATAAAATATATATGGAATAAGATAAGTGAAGAATTAAAAAAATTTTAAAAAGAAGGGAGAAAAAATGATAAAAATTGCACTACCAATAGCAAATAAAACTGTTTGTATGCACTTTGGTCATTGTGAGGAGTTTGTATTATTTGAAGTAGATGAAGAAAGTAAAGAGATTATAAAGAGTGAAACATTCCCAAGTCCTCCTCACCAACCAGGGATGCTTCCCAAATGGCTTGCTGAAAAAGGTGCTGAGGTTATTGTTGCCGGTGGGATGGGGAGAAGAGCCCGTGATATTTTTGAACAATGTGGAATTAAAGTTATTATTGGTTCTCCTTCGGGTAAACCAGAAGAAATAGTTCTTCAGTATCTCAATGGTAATTTGCAGATAGGAGAAAATGTTTGTGACCATTAGGAAATAGGTTCCATATTTTCAATAAAAGAAACGTTTTATATGATAAAAAAATGATTCAACATTTTTAATCTGAGGAGGGTGTAATGCCAACTTATGAGTATAAATGTGAACAGTGTGGATACTTTTTTGAAAGATTTCAGAAAATGAGTGATGCTCCTTTAACATTTTGTCCACAATGTGATGGCAAAGTTAATAGGGTAATTAGTGGGGGTGAGGGATTTATATTCAAAGAATTTAATTCGTATGCAAATAATAGCAAAAAAGCAACATCCCAATCGGGAGGATGTTGTGGATTAGAGAATCCTTGTGATAATCCAAAACGATGTTGCGAGTAAAGATAATAAATATATTAAATTTTTTAGAAAGTCAAATTGAAAAAACAATATATATATGGACCTGTTCCCTCAAGGAGATTTGGAAGGTCATTGGGAGTTGATATCATTCCATTTAAAATCTGCACTTACGATTGTATTTACTGTCAATTAGGGAAAACTACCTATAAAACTATAAAAAGGAGAAAATTTTATAAGCCCCCTTTGGTTTTAGATGAATTAAGAGAATTTCTTACCAAGAAAGTTGAAATTGATTATATAACAGTTTCGGGCTCCGGTGAACCAACATTGAACATTAATATTGGAGAAATAATCTCGAAAATAAAGTCAATGAGTGATATTCCAATAATTGTATTGACAAATGGTTCTCTCTTATGGGATAAAGAAGTGAGACAAGAATTGGTTGATGCGGATATTGTTGTTCCCTCTATGGATGGTGTATCTACAAAGATTTTTGAAAGGATTAATAGACCTAATTTAGGGCTCACTGTTTCAGAAGTATTAAAGGGATTAGGGGAGTTTTCGGAGAAATTTAAAGGTAAAATATATCTTGAAATTATGATGGTCAAAGGAGTTAATGATACTGATTCAGAAGTAAATGAAATGAAAGAGTTTGTTCAAGATTTGCGGATTGATAAGATTCAACTAAATACAGTCGTTCGTCCACCTTCTGAAGAGTACGCATTTTCTTTAAATAATGAGGAAATGGAGTATATTAGAGAGAAACTATTTTGTACTGTTCCTGTCGAAATTATAGGCAGTTTTTCGCCAAAATCGAAGGTATTTTTCGATGGAGATATCGAGAATGAGATAATTAATCTTTTAAAAAGGAGGCCTTGCACACTTCAGGATATGTCTGATGTCCTTGGAATGCATCATAATGAATTAATTAAATATATTACGGAATTATTGAAAAAAAATATTATTAGGTCATACTCATTTGATGATTCAAGGGGAAATTATTATATGTGTTATTAAATTTTAAATCATATTTAGTTTAGTATGTAAATTTAATGAAGGAGTGGAGATATGAAAATAGTTGTCACATCGACAGGAAATTCACTTGAGAGCGAAGTTGACCAAAGATTTGGTCGTGCTCCATATTTTATAGTATATGATATTAATCAGGATACTTTTTCGGTTATTGATAATAAACAAAATATTGAATCCGCATCAGGAGCAGGAATCCAATCTGCACAGAATATTATTAATTCGGGCGCTCAGACTGTTATCACACCTAACTGTGGTCCCAAAGCTTTCAGAGTTTTATCTACAGCAGGAATCAAGGTTTTTTCCTGTAAGAATGGGATAATTAAGGATATTATTGAAGATTTCAAAAATGGTAAGTTAAGTGAAATCACCCAAGCAAATGTAGAGGGGCACTGGCTTTGAATATTCGTTTAAACAATTTATTTAAATAATTACATTTTAAAAGAAGCCTTGATATTTTTATTAAAATAATATAAAACTAATTTGTAAAAATAGTAATAAAAAGTCAAATACTTATACAATTTTAAAATAAAGTTCTTCAGAAAATTTATTTTGAATAAATTTAAATAAAACTTAAAAAGTTCTTACATTAACTAATATTTTTTATTATATTAATAAAAATTATTATAAATAATATTATTTTATCGTATATTTATTAAATAAACAAATTTTTGTTATATGCAAAAAATTACAAAAATGAAAGTCTTAAA
>CAZBIT010000453.1:0-2567 GCA_964491835.1 uncultured bacterium | reverse complement strand
TGATCCTAAACTTTCTATTGAGGCAAAAAAGATTTTTCAAAAAGTTGATAATTTTCAGGATTATATTTTTATTCCTTGTATTGTATTTTTTGAATTACTCTATCTCACTGAAAAGAAAAGGATTGTTGCCGATTTTGATTATCTTTTTTCAATGGTATATTCAGCAAAGAATTATAGAATTGAGCCACTGTGTTTACCAATTATTGAGAAAAGTAAAGAAATTCCCAGAAAATTTGTGTCTGATCCTTGGGATAGATTAATAGCCGCTACATCAATGCATTTGAATTTTCCTTTGATAACTCGTGATGAGAAATTAAGGAAAATAGGATTAGAAATTATATGGTAATAAAAATGGCACTTCGTAAAGAAAGGTATAAAAAATCAAGTTTTGATTCAATAAAGTTTGGCTTTGAAGAACTTATTTTACAACGATACTCTTAATCGAAATTTCATATAAATCCATAATTTGGGTATAAAATTATAAATATCAAAAAGGTTTAAATTTCACAATACATCGAATTTATCAAGAAAATAGTAAATTTAACTGAAATATCTGAATAAAAAATATGGATTAATCTATTAATTAATAATATAAGGAATTGATAATGAAATTTTCAGATTGTATGAATCGGCTTGGAACTGAAACCGCGTTTAAAGTTCTTGCGAGGGCAAGGATTTTGGAAGGGGAAGGGAAAGATATTATTCATTTTGAGATTGGAGAGACTGGTTTCGATACGCCGAAGCATATTTGTGAGGCGGGAAAGAAAGCCATAGACGATGGATATACGCGTTATGAACCCGCTAATGGAATTTTACCTTTAAGAGAAGCGATTGCGGAAGATGTAAAAAAATGGAGAGGTGTGAGCGTTAGTCCGGATAATGTTGTGGTTACTCCGGGGGCAAAACCAATAATGTTTTTCGGGATTATTGCTACCTGTGAAAGTGGTGATGAAGTGATATATCAAAATCCGGGATTTCCAATTTATGAATCGGTTATAAAGTTTGTAGGAGCAAAGCCAGTTCCCATTCCGTTAAGAGAAGAGAACGAATTTCGCATAGATATTGATGAATTGAAGTCCCTCATAACTCCAAAAACAAAAATGATAATAATAAATTCACCTCATAATCCAACTGGAAGTGTTCTAATGGATGAAGATTTAAAAGAAATTGCAGGAATTGCATTGCATAACGATATTATTGTTATGTCTGATGAAGTTTACAAAAATATTATTTTCGAGAGCGAGCATAAAAGCATAATCTCTTATGAAGGTATGCTTGATAGGACTATTCTTATAGATGGGTTTTCAAAAACTTTTTCAATGACTGGTTGGCGTCTTGGATATGGAGTAGTTAGCGAAAAACTTGCACAGCAAATAACGAAACTTATGGTAAATAGTAATTCCTGCACTGCAAGTTTTATTCAGAGAGCAGGCATTGTCGCACTTAAAGGTCCTATGGATGAAGTGCATCAGATGGTGAGAAAACTTAAAGAAAGAAGAGATGCTATCGTAAGAGGATTAAATGGTATTGATGGAATAAGTTGTCTTGTGCCGAGAGGGGCATTTTATGTATTCCCGAATATAAAAAATCTTGGGATGACCAGCGATGAATTTGAAAATTACTTTTTAGAGAAAGTAGGAATCGCTACTCTTGCTGGAACGTCGTTTGGCTCTTATGGTGAGGGCTATGTCCGATTTGCTTATTGCAACTCGATTGAGAACATCAATAGGGCTATTGAAAAAATGAAAAATGCCTTAAAGTATTTATAATTGTGCATAATATTTGAGGATAAGGCAAATTATGAACCAATCAGATATAAAAAGGACTGCATTATATGACGTTCATCTGAAATACGGTGCAAAAATGATAGAATTTGCGGGATATATGATGCCTGTTTATTATCGTGGTATAATTTATGAGCATTTAAAAGTCCGAAATTCTGTTGGGGTTTTTGATGTGTCTCATATGGGTGAAATAGAATTTATTGGTCCGGACGCTCTTAAATTGGTTCAAAAATTAACTATAAATGACGTATCTCGATTAAAGGAATATCAGGTGCAGTATTCAGCAATGTGTTATCCTGATGGTGGCATTGTAGATGACTTACTTGTTTATAAATTTCCTAATAAATACCTTATGGTTGTGAATGCTTCTAACATTAAGAAAGATTATGAATGGATTATAGAAAATAAAATAGAGAACGTTGAAATTAATAATGTCAGTGATTTTGTTTCTTTAATTGCGGTTCAGGGTCCTAATTCGATTAAAACCTTACGGAAATTGACAAAAACAAATCTTGATAAGATTGGATATTATCATTTTGCTGAATCGCAACTGGCAAATAGAAACATCGTGATATCAAGAACGGGTTATACAGGTGAAATTGGATTTGAACTATTCGTTAAAAATGATGACGCTGAGTATATCTGGAATGAAGTTATGGAAGCGGGAAAGGAGTTTGACATTGAACCAGTTGGGCTTGGAGCAAGGGATTCTCTCAGGTTAGAGAAAAAATATTGCCTATATGGGAATGACATAACTGAGAATATGAATCCATTGGAAGCAGG
>CAZBIT010000452.1:0-2567 GCA_964491835.1 uncultured bacterium | reverse complement strand
AAATATTAAAATTAGGTTTGCAGTAAAATGAGTAATTGGATTGATAACATAAAAAAATCGGTTCGGGAAATGGAGGGATATAAAGAGCCACCATTTGAAGCAAAAATAAAATTAAACCAAAATGAGAATCCTTTTCCAATTCCTGATGATGTAAAAAACGAAATACTTGATAATGTTAAAAAAATAGAATGGGGGAGGTATCCTGAAAATGACCCATCGGAATTGAGAAATAAAATCGGTGATTATGTCGGCTATAAACCTGAAGGAATTCTTGTAGGTAACGGTTCAGATGAAATGATTCTTTCTGTTATACTTGCGACAATTTCGAAAAAGGATACAATTCTCATTCCTTCACCTACTTTTATTGTATATATATTGCTTGGAAATATATTGGAAGGTGAATTAATAAAAGTTAATCTCAAAGAGAATTTTCAGTTTGATGTTGAGAAGATGATAATTGCACGAAAGAAGAATAACCCCAAATTGACTTTTATTCCTTCTCCAAATAATCCAACAGGTTGTGTTTTGACTGTTAATGAAATAAAAGAGATACTTAATGCTGGTGATGGGATTTTGGCAATTGATGAGGCGTATATTCAATTTTCTGATAATCCAAGAGGTGCAATTGATTTGATAGATGAATATCAAAATCTTATCATTCTGAGAACGTTTTCAAAGGCATTGTGTTCTGCAGGATTGAGGATTGGTTTCATCATTACAAATCCAGAACTTGCACGTCAGATAAGAAAAACTATTCTACCGTATAATATGGGAATTTTTACGAGAGTCGCTGGTTTGAAAATTATTGAGAAGAAAAATATTTTCGAAAAATATTTTGGATATATAATCCAACAGAGAGAATATTTGTATGATGAATTAAAGAAAATAAATGGTATTAAAGCGTATCCATCTCAGGCAAATTTTATTTTATTTGAATGTCTTGAAAAAGAACCAAAAGAAGTTTTCAAAAAACTTTATGAATACGGTGTATTGATTAGGGACGTAACGTCTTATCCTATGCTTTCAAAGGCATTTCGTGTTACTGTTGGTAAAAAAGAGGATAACGAAGTTTTTATTGAGAAATTAAGAGAAATTATGGAATCATAATTTAGTTTATTTAAGTTAAATTTTAAATTATCAAAGAAAAATCAATATGGAAAGAACAGCAGAAGTAAAAAGAAAAACAAAAGAGACCGATATTTTAGTTTCATTGAATATCGATGGAGAAGGGAAAAGCGACATTAAAACTGGTATCGGATTTATAGATCATATGCTCGAATTATTTTCCAAACATAGTATATGTGACCTTATGGTCAAAGCTACTGGAGATATCAATGTTGATTATCACCATACGATAGAGGATATCGGGATTACGCTTGGACAGGCAATTAATAAGGCACTTGGTGACAAAAGCGGAATTACAAGGTTCGGTAGTGCTTACATTCCAATGGATGAATCACTTGCACGGGCAGTTGTAGATTTATCGGGTAGAGGTTATCTGGTGTATAAATTTTACGTCAAGGATAATGTTGGTGGAGTGGATACTGAACTTTTTAAGGAGTTTTTCAGGGCGGTTGCAGAGAATGCTCAAATCAATATTCATATCGAGGTCTTATACGGTGAAAATAATCATCATAAGATTGAGGCAATATTTAAAGCGTTTGCAGTTGCTTTCAGACAGGCAATATCTTTTAATGAAAAAATAAAAGGACTGCCTTCTACAAAGGGCAAATTATAATTTTGTTTAAAATCGAAAAAGAGGATTATAGGATATGATTGCAATAATAGATTATTGTATGGGGAATTTAAGAAGCGTTCAAAAGGGTTTTGAAAGGGTTGGCAAAAAGGCATTTGTTTCAAGTAATCCAAAGGAGATTATTAAATCTGAAAAAATTTTACTTCCCGGTGTCGGTGCTTTTGGTGAAGCAGTTTATCATCTTGAAAATATGAAATTAAAGGATTGTATAATTGAGATGGCAAAAAAGGGAACCCCGATTCTTGGAATTTGTCTTGGTAAACAACTCTTGATGGAAGAGAGCGATGAGGGTGGTTTGTTTAAGGGTTTGGGGCTAATTCCTGGTAGGGTGATTAAATTCAAAGAAGGCAAAAAAATTCCCCATATTGGCTGGAATCAAATTGAAATTCAAAAGGATGTTCCATTATTAAAAAATATTCCGGATAACAGTTTTTTTTACTTTGTTCATTCTTATTATGCAGTTCCTGTGTCAGATGGTTATGTGATTGCGGTGACTGATTATGAAGGAGAATTTCCTTCAATTATTGGTGATAAAAACGTCTTCGGTGCACAATTTCATCCAGAAAAAAGCCAGGAATTAGGTCTTGAAATATTAAAAAATTTTGCAGAATTATAATTTACTATAATGATTAGGTAAAAAAGGATTTACCTGATAATTCGGGGGAATAACAATTTGGATTTATAATGTTGAATTTGGCAAAGGTGAAGAACACCTTTGCCAGCAGAAACATGGGCGAAGGTGAAAAACACCTTAGCCGGCGAAAAATAAAAATTTAAAATGATTGTTATACCTGCTGTTGATATAAGTTCA
>CAZBIT010000451.1:0-2568 GCA_964491835.1 uncultured bacterium | reverse complement strand
CATTTTTGTAATCCTTAAAAGTTAGATAAAAGCCCCTATGGTCTGTGTTAAAACCTATCATTTTTCCATTAATAATATTAACGGTATTCACAGCACCAATTTTCTCAACTTCATCATCCACATCATCGAGTAGTTTTATTACCGATTCTTTAAAAGGCATTGTAATATTAAATCCACGAGCACCAGCGGACTTTAAACCAACCACCGCTTTTTCAAACTCATCGGATTTAACTTCAAAAGGAAGATAAATCCAATCCATTTTATAATAGTCAAATGAAAAATTATGCATCAAAGGAGAAAGTGTATGTTTAATTGGATAACCAAATAATCCACAAAATTTCGAATAATGATATATTTTATTCTCCATAATTTATCCTAATTTTTCTACTGGCGAAGTCCCGCTGAAGCGGGATTCACCTTTGCCCACATTAAAAACATGAATCCAATTTTTAACTGTTGAAGTTGTAAAAAAATTTTAACTCTTAAAGATGGCGAGGTGAAGAACACCTCGCCAACCATAATCTTAATGTATTATTAAATAAATTTCACTTGCAACCTGTTCTGGAGATTTACTTACAGTATCCATAATTACCTCTGCTGAAAGATAACCTGGTTCCCTCTGTGCAAAAAGTAAGGAAATTCTATCAATAAATTCATCTTTATTACATAATGTATTATTATCTTTCTTTAGAAGAGGTCTATCAGTAGAATGTTTAATTCTGCTATAAATTTCACCTCGAGTAACTTTGAGATAAATAAGAATCCCCTTATCTTTCACGAACTTACGATTCTCATTATTCATAAGTGCACCCCCACCAAGAGAAATAACTTTACCACCAGAATTAGAAACTTTTTTAAGATATTCTTTTTCTAACTTTCTGAAATACGGTTCTCCTGATTCTTTGAATATGTCCGAAATTTTCCTTTTCTCTTTTTTTTCTATGAGAACATCAAGGTCAATAAATTTATACTTTAACTTCTTGGCAATGATTTTCCCAATTGTGGTTTTACCACTCCCCATAAATCCAGTAATGTATATCAATTCTATTTTCATATTTAAGAATCTAAAACTTTTACAGTAAACTTTCTAAGGCAAGGATGTAACTTTTAGGACCGAAACCTGAAATCTGCCCTTTACATACGGGAGCGATAACGGATTTTTTCCGAAACGATTCACGGGCATATATGTTTGAAAGATGAACTTCAATGGTGGGAATTCCTACCCCGGAGATTGCATCTCTTATCGCTAAACTGTAATGCGTAAATGCACCAGGATTTATTATTATGAAATCAGTATTACCCCGAGCAGAATGGATTTTATCTATTATTTCACCTTCAAAATTAGATTGAAAAATATCAACGTTCACTTTATTTTTATCAGCCCAATCTTTTATTATGCTGTTTATATCATCAAGCGTCTTCTTACCGTAAATTTCGGTCTCTCTTTTTCCGGTTAAATTAAGGTTCGGACCGTGGATTAATAATACCTTCATTGTTTTATTTTCCCTTTAAAATTTATTATATAATTTTTTATTGAATTTCAGATATATATTCAAATGCCTCCATAATAACATCATCAGAAATATCGCTTCGAATTGTCGTTTTGCCAATGTCTTCAAGTAAGACAAAGTGAACCTTCCCACTTTTTACCTTTTTATCCCTTGCAACTACTTTCAGTAAGTTTTCTTTATCTACTTTTTTTAAATTACTTTGAATATTTAATTTTTTTAATAAATTTTCAAGTCGTGAAAATTTTTCAGATTCAAGTATTTCAATTTTTTTTGAAATCCAGCCAGCAGCAATCATTCCAAGTGTGATTGCCTCACCGTGCAGGTACATTTTATAATTTGTTAAACTCTCAATTGCATGTCCAATAGTATGACCAAAATTCAAAATTCTTCTCAGACCTGATTCTCTTTCATCTTTTGAAACAACTTCTGACTTAATTTCACAGGAACGTAAAATCGCATACTCCATCTTTTCCATATCTTCGAGATTTCGGAGAATTTCAAAATTTTCTTCAATAAAATTAAAAAAAGTTCCGTCCTTTATGGCACCATATTTTATAACTTCACTCATTCCCGCATTCAATTCTCTTGGAACAAGGGTTTTAAGAACAAGCGGGTCAATTAAAACGAAAATCGGCTGATAAAATGCGCCAATCAGGTTTTTTCCCAATCTATGATTAACAGCAACCTTCCCACCAACGCTACTATCGGTCTGTGCTATTAATGTGGTTGGGATTTGAACAAACTTTACTCCCCTTAAAAACGTCGCAGCTGCAAATCCAGCAAGGTCGCCTACAACTCCTCCTCCAAGTGAAATTATAACGGAATCACGTGAAAAATTTCTTTTTATCAAACCATCATAAACAGATTCTAAAACGGATAATGTCTTGAAGTTTTCACCGGGTGGCATTTCAATCATCTCAACTTCTAATCCATTTCCCCTGATACTTTTTTCTACAATAGAACTGTAATAATTTTTAACAATACTGTCCGTAATAATAGCAGTCGTTGTGCCTTTATAATGTTTCTGTAGAAATTCTCCTACTTTATCAAGACATCC
>CAZBIT010000450.1:0-2572 GCA_964491835.1 uncultured bacterium | reverse complement strand
AAGAGGTTGATGTTAGCGAAAGTGAATCCCGTCCCGCTTAGCGGGACAGGACTTTACCGGTGGAAAAAGTTCAAGATTAACAAGGTGTTCTTCGAACATGGGAATTGACTTGGAAACTCACTAAAAATGATATAAGTAGAGAATGTTCGTGCTTGGCAAGGTGTTCTTCACATTGCTATTTTTAAGATAAGTTATTTTATAAATATTAAATATATTTAGAGAATTATTTTTAGAGGAAATTATGAAATCACGAAGAGATTTTATGAAAGACGTTGGAAAAGGTATACTTTCAACGATTATAGTAACATCCGTGTCAAATTCCAATACGAATGCACAAACATCAAAGGAATCTCAAATAAACATTAAGAAAAATATCCGCATCGGAATTATCGGGGCTGAAAACTCTCATACGATTGGATATGGAAGAATTTTTAACGTAGATAAAAGTTTTCCCGGAGTAGAACTTTTATATGTTTGGGGAGAAACAGATGAGTTTGCGAAGGATGCTTCCAAAAGAGGGAGTATCCCCAATATAGTTAAAGACCCTATGGAGATGATGGGTAAAATAGATGCACTTATTGTTGACCACAGACATGCAAAATATCACTTAGAACCTGCACTGCCTTTTGTAAAAGCAGGCATTCCTACTTTTATAGATAAGCCATTCTGTTATCGAGTTGCTGAAGGAAAAGAATTCTTAAAGATTGCGGAAGAACTAAAAACGCCCGTTTCGTCATACAGCACTATTGCTCAAGACAATGGCGTATTTGACATTAAAGCACAGATTCCAAATATCGGCAAAATTTATCACATAATAAGTGTTGGACCTTGTGATGTTGATTCAAAGTGGGGCGGTGTTTTCTTTTATGGAGTTCACTCAATTGAAAGACTTATGTATATTTTTGGTGATGATGTTGTAGAAGTTAAGGTAACAAGAAGTGGAGATAAAACTACTGCTGCTTTGGTTTTTAGTTCGGGATATTTTGCAACTGTTATGTTTATAAAAGAGGATTATCGAGGGTGGGATTTAATGGTTTTAACAAATGATGGTATGAAAAATTTAGAGCCAAGAATTAAAAATACTGATACATTGAAACCATACAGAGACATGGTAGAGATGTTCAAAACAGGGAAAGAACCAAGAAGCCATAAAAGTATTTTAGCAGGTATGGCAGTCCTTGAAGCATTGGAAAAATCAGTAGTTACACAGCAGTGGGAAAAAGTGGTAATATAAACATAATAATAAAGAATTTATGCTTTGTAGTTATTTTTTTCTTTCCAAATCTAAATACCCAAGAGAGATAATATGATAAATGTTATCATAAGTGGAATTTGTGGCAAAATGGGGCAATTAATAAAGGAGCGGATTAAAAAGGAGCAGGACATTAATTGTATTGGTGGTGTTGACGTTATAAAACAGAAAAAGGATGAAGACATACCAGTTGTTGAGAATCTTAATGATATTATCAAAGATTCAGATATTGTCATTGATTTTTCGGTTGCCTCCGCTACAATGGAAAAGATTCCGATATGTGTAAATTATAGAAAGGGAATGATTATTGGGACAACAGGTTTTTCAACTGATGAATTGAAACAAATAGAAGAAGCGGGAGCAAAAATACCTGTTTTATTATCGTTCAATATGTCTATTGTCACGAATCTTATGTATAAACTTGTTTCAGAAGCAAGTGATGTATTGAAAGATAGATTTGACGTAGAAATAATCGAAAAACACCACAGATATAAAAAGGATTCACCAAGTGGAACAGCTTTGAATATTGGGAAAATCGTCGCGAAAAAACGTGGTTTAGAGCCAGATATGGCTTTTAAAATTGGGAGAAAAGGATTTGATGTAAGAAAAAAAGATGATATAACTTTTCATTCTATAAGAGGAGGGACAATTGTCAGCGACCATGAGATACTTTTTATTGGTGATAATGAAATTTTAAAAATTTCCCACACCGCATTTTCAAGAGAGATTTTTACCGATGGTGTTATTAAAGGTATTCATTTTTTATTCGGTAAGAATAATGGTTTTTATACTATGGAAGATGTTTTGAAATTGTAATATTTTTTTCAGAAGGATTGTTATGAATTATAAAGAAATTGCAAATCTTATATCTACTGCAGAAAAGAAAACCCCTGTAAAAGTGTATATTAAAGGAAGTATTGACAGAAGAGTGCCCAAAGAAGTTATGTTATTTAATGGGAAAGATTCAGTGATTTTGATTGGTGATTATAAATACATAGAAAATATACTTAAAAGAAATAGTTCAAAAATTGAATATTACTATATAGAAAATAATTGTCGGAATTCAGCAATCCCTCTTCTTGACCTGAAAAAGTTGAAATCACGAGTTGAACCCGGAGCAATAATAAGAGATAGAGTCAGGATTGGTAAAAATTGCATAATAATGATGGGTGCAGTAATAAATATTGGCGCAGAGATAGGCGATAAAACGATGATTGATATGAATGCAGTTATTGGTTCGAGGGCTATTATTGGGAAAAGGGTTCATATCAGTGCAGGTGCTGTAATTGCGGGCGTCTTGGAACCACCAAGTGCAAAACC
>CAZBIT010000449.1:0-2573 GCA_964491835.1 uncultured bacterium | reverse complement strand
TTGGGATTGGAAATCAAACGCCTAAACTTATTGGATTTTTAAATGAAATTGATAGAGAGTTTTTTGGAAAATTGACTACTGTAAAAGGATTGGGAGAAAAAAAGGCATTAAAATCTCTAACGATTCCAATAAGAGACATTGCATCTGCAATTGAAATGGGGAATACAAAGGTATTGAGTTCACTTCCAGGAATAGGTCCAAGAATGGCTGAAAAGATTATTGCAGAATTAAGAGGAAAACTTTCCGTTTATGCTTTGATGAAAGAAGGAGAACCATTAGCGGTAAAACAAGAAAAACCATTCGATTTTAAGGATGAAGCCCTCGAGGTTTTAACACGACAATTAGGATATAAGCAAAAAGAAGCCCAGGATATGATATACACAGCATTAATTAAAAATAAAAACATTAAGAACATTGAAGAACTATTGAAGGAAATATATTCATTAAAATTATAAATTAATATAATAATGTCAAGAGAAAGAATAATTTCTCCAGAGGAAGTTGATTCTATTGAAGAAACCTATTATAATCAGACATTACGTCCCGATCGGTTATCTGATTACATAGGACAGAAGAATGTTATTAAGAAATTGCAGATATCCATCGACGCTGCAAAAAAGAGGGAAGAACCTCTTGAACATTTATTACTTTTTGGTCCACCCGGATTGGGGAAAACTACTCTTGCTTACATTATGAGCCACGAGATGGAAACTAACATATTCTCGACTTCCGGACCTGCATTAATCCGTGCTGGAGACCTTGTTGGAATTCTTACCAGCCTTTCAACGGGTGATATTTTATTTATTGATGAAATACATAGATTGTCTTCAATTGTCGAAGAATTTATGTATCCTGCAATGGAAGATTTTAAGATAGATTTTGTCGTGGAAAAGGGCGCTATGGCAAAGACAATAAATATTCCTTTAAAGCGTTTTACTTTAATTGGTGCTACAACGAGGGCGGGCTCTATTACCGCACCTTTACGGAATCGGTTTGGAATGTTTTTTCTGATTGATTTTTATCCGCTTGAAGATATTATGGAGATATTGGTTAGGTCTGCAAAACGACTCCAGGTTAAAATAAATGAAAGTGCGGTTAGAGAGATTTCAATGCGTTCAAGAGGAACACCAAGAATTGCTAATAGATTACTAAGAAGAGTTAGGGATTATGCTCAGGCGAGAGGCGATGGAGAGATTACTCAAGAGGTTGCCAAAAAAGCGCTCGAAATTGAGGAACTGGACGAGATTGGTCTTGATAACCTCGACAGAAAATATCTCGATGTAATTATGAAAAATTACAATGGTGGTCCCGTTGGATTGGATGCTATTTGTGCGTCATTAAACGAGGATAGCGATACCATTGAAGATATGGTGGAACCGTATCTTTTAAAAATAGGATTTGTTATGAGGACTGCCCGTGGAAGATTGGCAAGTGAAGAAGCATACAAACACTTTAATTTACATTTTAATTCTAAAAAACAGTTTAGTTTATTTGGTGTATGATAGGAGTGATTTATGAAACTTTCTGATTTCAAATATAAGATTAGTGAAAATTTAATTGCTCAATATCCTTTGAAAGAACGAGATAAGTCGAGGCTTATGGTTCTTAATCGAAGTGATCAAAATATAAAAGAGGAAGTATTCAGGGATTTATTAAAATATTTTGGGAAGGGAGATTGTCTTGTTATAAATGAGACAAAAGTTTTTTCTGCTCGTCTTATGGGTGTTAAGGAAAAAACAGATGCAAAGGTTGAAATATTTTTATTGCGAGAACTTGAAAATAATCTTTGGGAGGTCCTTGTAAAACCAGCGCGTAAGGTCAGAATTGGCAACCGACTTGTAATTGATGGAAATATAAGTTGTGATGTAATAGACAATACTGTATCGGGAGGACGGGTGGTTAGATTTAATTATAAAGGTGATTTTTATGATGTTATAGAAAGAATTGGGCATGTTCCCCTTCCACCATACATTAAGAGATCTTCTGAACCTCTGGATAAGGAGGCATATCAGACGGTTTATGCACGTGTAAAGGGGTCTGTCGCTGCTCCTACTGCAGGTCTTCATTTTACTTTAGATTTACTTAAGAAAGCAAGAGAAATGGGCGTAAAAATTGCTCCGATAATTTTACACGTTGGTCTTGGCTCTTTTAGACCTGTTCAGGTTGAGGACCTGACCCGACACAGAATGGATTCTGAATATTTTGAAATATCAGAAAAATCCTCTGATATTATTAATAAGACGAAAAGAGAAGGGAAAAGTGTAATTTGTGTTGGAACAAGCACAGTTCGGGCTCTTGAATCTGCTACTACATCAGATGGATTTCTTAAACCATATAAAGGGTGGACTGATAAATTTATTTTTCCTCAGTATGATTTTAAGATTATTGACTACCTTATTACTAATTTTCATCTCCCTTGCTCAACTTTGTTGATGCTTGTTAGTGCATTTGCGACCAGAGATTTTATTTTCAAAGCATACCGAAAAGCGATTAAGGAAAAATATAGGTTCTATAGTTACGGAGATGCTATGCTGATTTTATGAATTTTCTTTATTGAAAATCGGAGGGAATTT
>CAZBIT010000448.1:0-2582 GCA_964491835.1 uncultured bacterium | reverse complement strand
CATACATTTCGATTGTTTCAGAAGCGTGAATCACAGAAATTATGGATGAATTAAAATTACATTTTTTCAATTCTTCATCAATATGATTTTTATCACCAACAAGCACTACTTCAAACTTTTCCTTAGCCCTTTTCACAGCCTCCACAACACCTTGAACGATTGTGGCAGGTGCTTTATCTCCACCCATCGCATCGATAGCGATTCTTCTCAAAAATAATCTCCTTTCTCAAGATTATTCTTTGGGGAAATAAACTTCTCTCCCATTATAGTATCCACAGTTTGGACAAACTCTGTGGGGAAGTTTTGGTTGATGACAGTGCGGACATTCCATTAATGTGGGAGAACTTATCTTCCAATGAGTTCTCCTTTTTCTGCCCCTTGCTTTAGAATGTCTCCTTTTTGGAAGTGGCACTTTTAACTCCTTTTTATTAACCTCGCATTATCCAATTAAATAAAATTTTCACATTATTAAAATTTCAATTTCTTTAGGTTTTCCCACCTTGAGTCGATAAACTCTTCTTTGCAATTGCATTCAGATGTGTTAAGATTTTCACCACAATTCGTGCACAACCCTTTACAACTTTCACTACAAAGCAATTTAACAGGAACATTAAGAAGCATAAATTGTCTAATATCTTCAGAAATACAGATTTCTTCCTCACCAGGATTTAAATATATGATTTCAGGTTCATCTTCTCCATCAATCAGTCCATAATCCTCTGTATATATAATTTGCGAATGAGCAATAATTTCTCTTGTAAACTTTTCAAGACATCTATCACAACGAAATTCTCCCATCACCGTAGAAATAAAATCTAAATAATAATTAAGACCTCTTTTATCAATTGTAACTTCCGTAAAAACATATTCAGGAAATATAATTTTATCGAGTCCAATTGTTTCCGATTTATCTTTCCCGTGAAAATTATTAATACCTTCTTTCAAATTCGATATATTAATAATCATTTTAAGTCCAAACTTTTATTTTTTCAAAAATTTTGCCGTCTCTTTTGCAATAACAAGTTCTTCATTAGTGGGTATAACGAACACAGTAACTGGTGAATCATCCTTTGATATAATTCTAACATCGTTTGAAGACAATTCATTTTTTTCATCATCAAAATAAATACCCATACTCTCTAAATTGGAAAGAGACAGTTTTCTCACCAATGAAGAATTTTCACCAATTCCACCGGTAAACACAACAGTATCAGCACCGCCTAAGGATGCAAAATATGCACCAATATACTTTTTAATTCGATAACAAAAAATGTCGATTGCAAGAGAAGCCATTCTATTACCGTTTTTTCTTTCGAGTTCAAGGTCTCTCATATCGCTACTGATGCCAGATATTCCAAGCAAACCACTATGCTTATTTAAGAGTGTGTTTCCTTCGTTCATCGTGAGTTCTTCACGGCTCATAATGTAAATTAATATCGCAGGGTCTAAATCACCCGACCTCGTCCCCATAATCAAACCTTCAAGAGGTGTAAAACCCATAGACGTATCAATAGATTTTCCATTTTTCACTGCGGTTATACTGCATCCATTCCCAAGATGACAGGTTATAATCTTAAGTTCGTTTATGTCTCTTCCCATAAACTCTGCTACTTTGTTTGCAACGTAATAATGCGACGTTCCGTGAAATCCATATCTTCTGATAGCATATTTTTTATAAAGTGAATAAGGAATACCATAAATATAAGCAACTTCGGGCATTTGTAGATGAAATGCAGTATCAAATACCGCAACTTGCGGGACATCGGAAAGAAGTTTAATACAAGCATTTATTCCACGAAGATTGTGGGGATTATGCAAAGGCGCAAATTCAATACAAGCCCTTATCTGTTTTAAGACATCTTCATTAACAAGTACAGAACCCGAAAATATTTCTCCTCCATGAACAACCCTATGACCAACAGCGTCTATCTCTTCTTTTCTTTTTATAACGCCATGATTTTCACTCAACAAAATACTTATCACAAATTCTATTCCTGCTATATGGTCAATGATTTCTGAAGTTATTTTTATTTCCTCTCTGTTAAAAGGTTTATGAGTAAGGACAGCACCTTCCATTCCAATTCTCTCAACTTTTCCTTTTGCAAGTGCCTTTTCGGTATCGGTTTCAATCAACTGATACTTTATTGTCGAACTTCCACAATTTACAACAAGTATATTCATAAAACCTATTTATTTAAAATTATTAGAGATACAAGTTATTTGCAAAAATTGCAATATTAACTCTTTTTTCAATTTAAATGACAAAAAATTATTGCGGTTTAGGATATTCAAAGAAACCCTTTCCCGTTTTTCTACCAAGATGCCCTTCTCTAACAAGTTTTCTTAAAATAGGGCAGGGTTTATATTTAAGGTCGCCAAGTTCTCTGAATAAAGTTTCCATCCAATCCATAACCACGTCGAGTCCCATCATATCTGCCAGAGCAAGTGGACCCATATTGAAATTAAATCCCAATCTCATAGCGGTATCGATACCCTCAGCAGTAGCGACGCCTTCCATAAGTACGTGCATTGCTTCGTTCAATAATGGGATGATAACCCTTGTTGTAATATGACCAGGATAT
>CAZBIT010000447.1:0-2589 GCA_964491835.1 uncultured bacterium | reverse complement strand
AACAATTTAATAAAAATATAAGGTTAAAAATTCATAATGAAAAAAATTGAAAAAAAATTTCAAGAAATTGAGATTGAAAATGTAAAGACAATCTCTATAAAAAATAGAAAAAACAAAGTATCGATTGAAAATTTAGGGAAAATATACAAATCAGGTGATTCTTTCAATTCATTTTTGTCTTCCCTTCCAGATATACTTGCAGTCAAAGATTTTATGTATGTTATAGATGCGGTTTCGAATGCGGTTTTGAAAAAGAGGGCTATTATATTTATGTTAGGAGCGCACGTTATTAAATGTGGTTTGAATCCCGTAATAATAGATTTAATGAAAAATAAAATCATTACTGCGGTTGCATTAAACGGTGCTGGTGTTATACATGATAGTGAACTTGCTTTTTTTGGAAAAACGTCTGAAGACGTCGGAGAAAATCTTAAAAATGGGACGTTTGGAATGGCAAGGGAAACCGCAGAAATAATAAATACAACTATTTCAAAAGGGAAAGATGGCAGTTTAGGATTTGGTGAATTAATAGGTAAAAGATTGTCTGAAAAGGACATACCATACAAAAAATTCAGTATTCTTTCGCAGGGTTTTAAGTTGAGAATTCCAGTTACTGTCCACGTTGCTATTGGCACTGAAATTATTCACCAGCATCCGAATGCAGATGGTGAAGCAATTGGCAAATTGTCTATGAGAGATTTTAGAATTTTTGCAAACAATTTGAAAAATCTTGAAGGAGGAGTAGTTTTCAACATTGGTTCAGCAGTTATTTTGCCGGAAGTATTTTTGAAAGCATTGACAATTGTTAAAAATTTAGGATTCAAAGTCGAAAACTTCACGTCCGTAAATATCGATATGATTCAACATTACAGACCTACTGTGAATGTAGTGAAAAGACCAACTTCACAGGGTGGAAAAGGAATTGCAATCACAGGACATCACGAAATTATGATTCCACTTCTTGCTGCTGGGATAAAGGAAAAGTTGATGATTAAATGATTATTTAAAAATGAATTTGTGAATATGTTCAATATTTATGTTTTAAGAAGTTTGTGTTTAGATTTTTATGTTTAGTTTTTATAATAATCAGTTTTTTTTGCGAGTTTCCTTATAAAACTCCTTTTCAAACCAATCTGCAATTGCCTGGTTAAAAGAAATCCGATACTTGAATAAATTACTTAATACTTCTCTATATTCTCTTATTTCAGAGATGTGTTCTTTTACTATTTTTAATTGCTCTGGAGTCATTGTGATTCATTATAAAAATTTTTAAAATATAATTAGTAACCTCTAATTCAATATCGGCTTTAAAATTTTTTAAGTTTAATTTTTTTGATATGTGATTATATTAGGAGGGAAATAAACGTAATAAAATTGAGAATTTTAAAATATTTGAGAAAAATAATATAATAATTTTTTCAAAAATATTAAGCAAATCCGTCAATAAATCGTCCTAATAGATTTTCATCGAGGAGTGAGATTCGCAGTCGTTTAAGTGCATTACTTATTTCTATGGGTGTAAGCTTAAGGTCGGCTGTATTAATTTTCTGCACTTCACTTACGTTCTTTACGTTTGTTTGTTTAATGGCCTTGATAGATAATTCTCTCTGAAAATCTAATGCTTTTACTGGATTTGTTGTTACCTGCATTTCAAATTCCTTTTTAATTCACTCCTTTAATCATATCGGTTTATTTTTTCAATTCTTTAGGATTATTTTTTAAATAGTTTTCATTTTAAGAAGTTCAAAATTAAATGGTCTAATAAAAAATTCTTCGTTAGTTTTAAAGCAAGTAAACATTAGTGTTAGGTCATTAAAAGAATTTTAATATTATAAAATTATAATTTACAATCATTAACATTGAATTTTTAAATAAGAATTAAGTTGACATTTCTTTTAATATTTAGTATTTTTAAAAATATAGAAAAATTTTAAATATTTAGGAGGGAGTTTTGTTTAATAAGTTTAAAAGATATATTATATTATTGTTGATATTTATATTATTTATTGATGAAATAGAATTTTCCCAAACGAAATCAAAAATACAGAATAAGGTCTCTTTTCCGGAAGAGATAATTGATAAAAAATTAAAGGAAAAATTAAAAGAAGAGAAAGATATAAAGAAACTTAGGGAATTTATATTAGAAGATGCAATTGACCCGGATAAGTATATAATAGGTCCAGGGGATTTAATATTGATTAATTTGTGGGGTGAAAAGGAGGATGTATTTGAAGTGACGGTTTTGCCAAGTGGAAACATCACTATTCCAAGCATTGGCAGTTTAATGGTCAATGGTTTAACTTTGAAAGAATTGGATGAGTTGATAAAAGAAGGGGCAAAAAAATATTACCCTGAAGCACAAATTACCGTTTCACTTGGTGATATTAGGTATTTTAAGGTTCATATTACTGGTGAAGTTGTTAAACGTGGAAGCTATGATGTTTCCCCAGTTGACAGGGTTTCACAGGTGATTAATATGGCTGAAGGCGTTACTTCTTGGGCAAATAGAAAAAGAATCGAAATTAAGCACCTTGATGGAACTACTGATATATGTGACTTACTCGAATATGAAAACAAAGGAAGTATACA
>CAZBIT010000446.1:0-2591 GCA_964491835.1 uncultured bacterium | reverse complement strand
AACGCTTGCATATTTCTCTTGGAATTTAAATATTTTTATGTCTATTATTTCCTGCCCATCATAATGACTTTTCATAAACATTAAAATGATTTTTATGAAACGAAATGGAGGTAAAATATAAAATGCCAAAAATATTGATAATTTATTATTCAAGAACTGGAAATACAGAAAAAATGGCAAATTTAATTAGTGAAGGAGTTTTATCTGAAGGAGTTGACGTTGAATTAAAAAGGGTAGAGAATACGACTGTTGAAGATTTACTATCTTCGGATGGTATAATAATGGGTTCACCAACCTATTACGGAACAATGTCAGCGGAAGTAAAAAAATTAATCGACGATAGTGTTAGTCACCATGGCAGTCTTGAAGGAAAAGTTGGGGCTGCGTTTTCATCTTCTGCAAATGTAGGAGGTGGTAATGAAACCACTGTTCTTAGCATTCTTGAAGCAATGTTGATTCATGGAATGGTCATTCAGGGGGATTCAGAAGGCGACCATTATGGTCCTGTTTCGATTAATTATCCTGACCAGCGCAGTTCTGCTATTTGTAAAAAACTTGGTGTAAGAACTGCAAAACTTGTAAAAAAATTATTTAAAAAATAATGATATTATAAAAAGATTCTATTTATAAAATTAAAAAAATCATATTTATTATGACTATATATAAATATAAATTCGGGCAAATATCAATAGAAAACAAAAACTATACATCAGACCTGATTATATGTAAAGATAAAATAATTCCCAATTGGTGGAGAGAAGAAGGACATCTACTTAAATTGTCAGACATTAAAGATTTTTTTACTCCTAAACCAGAAGTTTTGGTTATCGGCACGGGTTGTTATGGAGTTATGAAAATTGATGATTCTTTAAAAGAATATTGTAAAAATAATGAGATTATACTTGCTGATTTTCTTTCTGATAAAGCAGTAAATTACTATGGCAATTTAAAAGATAAAAAAAACGTGGTTTTTGCAATTCATCTCACTTGTTAATGATATATTTCTTGCCTTTTTCTAATTCTTTCTTAAATATTTTAATTAAAATTGATATATAATATGAAAGAACTTAAAATTTTTTTAATAATATTAACTCTATTGAGTCAAACTTTATTTGCATTCGAAGATGGCAAAAAGAAATTAACGATAAAAGATGCGCTGAATTGGAAAATTCCAAATAATATTGCTATCTCACCAAATGGAGATAGAATTGCATTTGCGTTAACAAAACCAGATTTTGATAATAGTGTTTACGAGAGCAATATATGGCTTATTAATGTTTCATCGGGAATGGTAAGACAATTTACCTATGGTTCGAAAAATGAATTTTCTCCAGAATTTTCTCCGGATGGAAGGTATATTTCATTTATAGCAAAAAGAGATAATGAAAACCAAGATGAGAAAAACGGAAAAAATCAAATCTGGCTCATTCCCGTTGCAGGTGGCGAGGCAAGAAAACTAACGTCAGTTGAAGAGGGAATAATAAATTATCAGTGGAGTGTCGATGGCGAACATATTTATTACATAGCAAAAGAAGCGATTTCTAAAGGAATAAAATCAAGAAAAGAAAAGAATAAGAAAATTAAAAATGATGCTTATTTAGTTGACGAAGAAAATTATAAAAAAGAAATTTGGTCAATTAATATTACAACAAAAAAAGCAGAAAAGGT
This sequence comes from uncultured bacterium, assembly GCA_964491835.1. GTDB lineage: Bacteria > SM23-31 > SM23-31 > JAUVVT01 > JAUVVT01 > CAZBIT01. The sequence goes on along the minus strand of CAZBIT010000446.1, from coordinate 923 downwards.
ATTTGAAGGCGATTATGGGTTGAGTGATATAGAAGTTTCACCAGATGGCGAAAAGATTCTTTATACTACTAATTATACAGGGAAGCCAGATGATAGTAGGAAGTTTGATATATGGATTTTTTTGGTAAAGGACGGTAAATCTTTTCAACTTACGAACAGGGAAGGTATGGAACATTCACCTAAATGGTCTAAAGATGGTAAATATGTTGCATTTCTTGCAGGGGAATTCCCCGAAATTTCATATTCTCAAACCGACCTTTTTGTAATCCCTTCAACTGGTGGGAAAATAGAGAATATTACAGAAGAATTTAATAGAAGCATAAATAGCGTATTCTGGGCAAACGACAATGAAAATGTTTTTTGTACAGTTGACGAAGGTCTTTATATGTCTTTATATAAAATAAATATTAAAAACAAAAAAGTTGAACCGGTAATAAAAGGGGATTTGAATATTGAACAATTCAAATTTTCGCCTGATGGTGAAAGTATAGTTTATATTATTGATAAATCTGATAAACTTCCTGATATTTGGATTTCTAATTCTGACGGAAGTTCTCAAAGACAACTTACTTATTTAAATCCTGAAATAAATCGTTTCATTATAGCACAGCAAGAAGTAATTAATTATAATAGTAAAGATGGTTTAAAGATAGAAGCACTTTTAGTAAAGCCGATTGATTTTCAAAAGGACAAAAAATATCCACTTATAGTCCATATTCATGGAGGTCCACACGGAATGACGATTAACGCTTTAAGAAGGTCAATGGAGTTTCAAGTTTACGCCTCTAATGGATACGTTGTTTTTTCTCCTAATTTTAGGGGGAGTTCTGGTTATGAAGGTTCTTTTGATATTGCGAATAAGGGTGATATTGGAGGAATGGATTATGAAGATATAATGGGTGGGGTTGATTATTTAATAAATG
>CAZBIT010000445.1:0-2595 GCA_964491835.1 uncultured bacterium | reverse complement strand
GCCAGAGGACATCAATTTAGTGGCTGAATATGCTGACATTCTTCAGATTGGAGCGAGGAATATGCAGAATTTTGCTTTACTAAAAAGCATTGGAAAGATAAAGAAACCGGTAATGTTGAAAAGGGGAATGATGTCGACTATTAAAGAACTCTTGATGTCAGCAGAGTATATTGTTTCTCAAGGGAATGCAGAAGTAATTTTATGTGAAAGAGGGATTCGCACATTTGAGGATTATACCAGAAACACGCTTGACCTTTCAAGCATTCCGGTATTAAATCAACTTTCACATCTCCCTGTAATGGTTGACCCTTCTCATGGAACGGGTGATAGAAGTCTCATAATTCCAATGTCAAAGGCGGCTATAGCTTGTGGTGCCGATGGATTAATGGTTGAAGTTCATCCAAATCCAGAAGAGGCATTTTCCGATGGGCCTCAATCTCTTTTACCATCAGAGTTTGAATTGTTGATGGCAGAAGTTAAAAAATATTTACCACTTGAAAATAAGCACCTGTAATTATAAATGATTGAGGGAGTCGGATTTTTCAAAAAAAATATTTATAAAGGAGTTTTTTATGGAAGGCAAAAAGATAGTTATATTTGATACGACGCTTCGTGATGGCGAACAAGCACCGGGATTTGGTATGAATCATGAAGAAAAAATAAAGATGGCAAGACAACTTGAAGCTTTGGGGGTCGATATTATGGAGGCAGGGTTTCCGATTTCATCTGAGGGTGATTACATTGCCGTGAAAGAAGTGTCAAAAATTATAGAAAAGTGTGCTATTGCGGCTTTAGCAAGAGCAAAAAAGGAAGATATAGACCGTGCCTGGGATGCGATTAAGGACGCAAAAAAGCCAATCATTCATACGTTCATCGCAACGTCGGATGTTCATATGAAATATAAATTAAAAAAGACAAGAACTCAGGTGTTGAACGATGCTATCACTGCGGTTAGATATGCAAAATTACTCACTGATAATGTTGAATTCTCTGCGGAAGATGCGATAAGAAGCGATATTAACTTTGTTTGTGAGGTTTTTGAAGCGGTTATTGATGCTGGTGCAAAGGTCGTCAATTTCCCTGATACTGTTGGTTATGCAATGCCGTATGAATTTGGTGAATTGATAAAAACCGTTAAAGAAAAAGTTAAAAATATCGATAAGGCGATTCTAAGCGTGCATTGTCATAATGACCTTGGACTTGCAGTTGCAAATTCATTGGTTGCAGTTTTGAATGGTGCCGGACAGATTGAATGCACAATAAATGGAATTGGTGAAAGAGCAGGAAACGCTTCTTTAGAAGAAATTGTTATGAGTATAAAGACAAGAAAAGATATATTTAAAAATTATAGTACTAATATTGTATCAGAAGAAATATACAAAACAAGTAAACTTTTATGCAATATTACGGGAATGTATTTACAAAGAAATAAAGCAATTGTTGGTGAAAATGCGTTTGCCCACGAAGCGGGTATTCATCAGGATGGAATACTAAAAGAATCTCTTACTTATGAGATTATGACACCTCAGTCGGTAGGTATAAAACACAGCATGCTTGTTTTAGGAAAACATTCAGGCAGACACGCTCTTGCAAATAGATACAAAGAACTTGGTTATGAACTTTCTAAAGAACAAATAGACGAAGTTTATAAATTATTTACACAACTTGCCGATGTTAAAAAAGAGATATTTGACGATGACCTTATTGCAATAGTAAATAATGAATTGTCGGGTATTCCACAGAAATACGAATTTAAGAAAATCCAAATTACAAGTGGAACAAATATTATTCCTATGGCAACAGTTGAACTTGCTCTGGGAGATGAAAAAATAAGAGATACTGGAACAGGTGATGGTCCCGTTGATGCTGTTTTTCAGACAATAGAAAAAATTACAAAAATGAGAGGAGAACTGATTGATTACTCTCTTAAATCTGTAACTACTGGTAAAGATGCTGTTGGTGAAGTTATTGTGAGAGTTTTATTTGGTGAAAGACCATTCGTAGGAAGGGGAGCAAGCACCGATGTAATTATTGCAAGTGCTAAGGCGTATCTCGATGCAGTGAATAGGGCAATTTATAGTAAAACAAAAACTTAGGAATTAAAAAGTAATAAAAAAGAAAATTAGTTATTAATTTAAAATTGTGGTTAATTAATCTAAAAATTTTATGAGTAGGTGAAAAAATATAAATTATTTGAATAATAATAAGGTGTAATTATGGGGATGACAATTACAGAAAAAATACTTTCTGCTCATTCTAATACGAAAACGATTGAACCTGACCGAATTATAGAGTGTAAAGTCGATATAGTTCTTGGGAATGACATTACTGCCCCAATCGCGATAGAAGAGTTTGAAAAAGTAGGTACTAAAGACGTTTTTGATAAAGACAAAATTGTTTTGATACCCGACCATTTTACTCCAAATAAGGATATAAAGTCCGCCCAACAAGTACAACAGTTGCGGATGTTTGCCAGAAAATATGGCATTGAACATTTTTATGAAACTGGAAGGGCGGGTATTGAGCACGCATTCTTGCTTGAGCAGGGCATAGTAACCGCTGGAGATTGTGTCATTGGTGCTGATTCACATACTT
>CAZBIT010000444.1:0-2630 GCA_964491835.1 uncultured bacterium | reverse complement strand
ATAGTCGGGGGAAAACTCAAAAGTCTAAAATCAAACGTTAAACTTGGCGAAGGAGAATTTTTAGTTGCCGAAGCAGACGAATTTGACAGAACATTCCTAAAACTTATACCTACTTTTGCCGTTATTACAACAATCGAATCCGAGCATCTCGACTGTTATAAAAACCTTGACGACATTAAAGATGCATTTGTTGAATTTGCAAATAAAGTCCCATTTTTTGGAACAGTAACGTTATGTATCGATGAACTGGGTGTAATAGAAATAGCACATAGAATAAAAAGAAGAATTTCGACCTATGGAATCTCTGAAGATGCCGACCTTCGTGCAGAATCAGTGAATTTTAACAAAAACCAATCAAAATTTAAGGCAATTTTTAAAAACAAACCAATTGGAGATTTTTCAATTAACAATCCAGGAATTCACAATATAAAAAACGCACTTGCTGCAATTTCCATCGGAATTGAACTTGAAATCCCCATCGAAAAAATTAGAGAAGCACTTTCACAATTTACCGGTGTCCATAGAAGATTTGAAATAAAGGCAAATATTAACAAAATAATGATTGTTGACGACTATGCTCACCACCCTACCGAAATCAAGGTTACTCTTAAAGCAGCAAAAATCGGATGGAAAAGAAGGATTATTACGATTTTTCAACCACATCTCTATACAAGAACAAGAGATTTTTACGAAATATTCAGCCAGTCATTTTTTGATTCCGATATTTTGATTGTTATAGAAATTTATCCCGCAAGAGAAAAACCTATCGAGGGAATCTCCGGGAAATTGATTGCAGATAAAGCAGTGGAACTTGGACATAAAAACGCTCATTTTATGCAAGATGAAAATGAAATAATTGAATTCATTAAAAAAAATGCCAAGCCAAACGACATTGTCATTACTATGGGTGCTGGCAACGTATGGCAAATAGGGGAAAAATTAATAAAAGTTTTAAAACAATAAAATCACCTTTGAAATGAAAATAGTTAAGTTAACAATTGTTTTTTTATCAACGATCTCAATAGTAATATCTCTCACTGTTTTGGGTAAAAGGTGGGTTGACAATTCTCCATTATTTATCGTTAGAAATATAATAATTAAAGGAAATGAATCAATTACAGAAAAAAATATTATTTCAAAAATAAATATTAAACCAGAAACTCATATCTTTGACATTGACATAAATAAATTGAAAAACAGGATAAAATCCAATCCATTTGTGAAAAAAGTTTCAACAAAAAGAGTATTTCCTTCAACAATCGAAATTAAAATTGAAGAGAAAAATCCTGTGGCTTTTGTAATTTCTGAAAATAGTTATACTTTAGTTGAAAACATCGAACTTCTTTCAATCCCCGAACAGCGCAGAGTTTATGATATACCTGCAATAACAGGAATTAAGGATATAGAAAAAAGATTAAAAAATAACAAATCTATTGAAGAGTTAAAAATCTCTTATGAAATGCTAACACTGATGAAAAAAAACAAAATAAATCTTTATGACCAAATCTCAGAAATACATTTTAATAATTCTGATATAATAACTATTTACCTTAACGAAAGAACGATTCCCGTTTACATAAAAAATGACGAACTTTATAGAAAATTTTACTATTTCAGACAATTCCTAAATTATGCACAGTCGAATAGTTTATTACAAAATGTAGAATATATTAATCTTTGTTATAAAGACCAAATTATCATAAAAGAATAGATATTGTTTTAACAAACTTCTATAAAACATAATTTTTATAATAAAAAATAAGAAGGGTGAAAAAATGCCAGAAAATGAATTATTTGTGGGGCTTGACATCGGAACGACAAAAATTGCCGTCGTTATAGCGGAATTGACTTCAAATAAAAATTCAAATATTATCGGCGTTGGAACCCATCCCACAGATGGATTAAGGAAAGGTGTAGTTGTAAATCTTGACAAAACCGTTCGTTCAATACAGAAAGCAGTAAAATCAGCAGAACTTATGGCTGGCACAGAAATTCAATATGTTTATGCGGGAATATGCGGAGACCACGTGAGAAGCATAAATAGTCGAGGCGTGGTTGCTGTTTCAAGACAGGATAATGAAATAGTGCCTGATGACATTAACAGAGCAATCGATGCAGCAAAAGCCATTGCCTTACCAATGGATAGAGAGATTATTCACATTATACCTCAGGAATATATAGTTGACGGACAGAATGGAATCAAAGACCCAATTGGGATGTCTGGCGTGAGGTTGGAAGTCGATGCACACATAGTTACGAGCGCGGTTACATCTAAACAAAACATCTATAAATCTGTCCAAAGAGCAGGATTAAAAATCAAAGACCTTGTGTTACAACCTCTCGCTTCAAGTTACGCAGCACTTGACGACGATGAAAGAGAACTTGGAGTCGCTCTTATCGATATTGGCGGCGGAACAACGGACATAGCGATATTTTTTGAAGGAAGCGTCAGACATACTGCTGTCATTGCATTAGGTGGGAAGAACGTTACAAACGATATTGCCCTTGGACTCAGAACTCCAATTGACCAAGCAGAAAATATTAAAATCAATTATGGATGCGCTTTTATGAAAAAGGTTTCAAAAGATGAATACGTCCAAGTTCCAGGCATAGGTGGAAGAGAACCAAGA
>CAZBIT010000443.1:0-2632 GCA_964491835.1 uncultured bacterium | reverse complement strand
AAAGAAGCAGAAATCGAGTTCATATTTCCGTTAATGGCAATGAACAGAGTTACTGGGCTTATATGCCTGAGTCAAAAATCATCGGGAGATAAAATTACAGGTGATGAAATTGAACTTATTAACATATTTCTTGGTCATTCTGCATTAGCATTTGAAAATGCCTATCTCTATCAACAACAGAAGTCCCGGTTAAGAAAAATGTACAGAGCAGACAGATTGGCGACGTTGGGTCAGTTAGCGGCGGGGGCTGCACATGAGATACGGAATCCATTAACTTCGATACGGAGTACTATTCAATATCTTCAGAAGGACACAGATGACTCGACTAAAAGAAAAATGACTGCTGGAATATTGGAAGAAGTCGACCGTATTAATGAAATTATCGAAGGATTGCTTTCTTTTTCAAAACCGAGTAAACCGCAAGTCGAACAGGTGGACCTCCAATCCCTGCTTAATCAGACAATAACCCTTATAGCCACAACAGCACAAAAAAGAAATATTAAAATTTCTTTTGATTTCAACACTCAGCAAAAATATCTAATGGCTGACCCTTCTCAATTAAAACAGGTCTTTTTGAATATAATTATGAATGCATTAGAAGCAATGGATATAGATGCAGAATTAAAAATATCAGTTGATTTTGAGAAAAAGAGCGGACAATTTGCATCCGATTCTAAATCTTTTTTTCATATTACATTTAAAGACACCGGTGTCGGAATTCCACAAGAATATCTCGAACACATTTTTGACCCATTCTTTACAACAAAAAAGGATGGCACCGGCTTAGGATTGTCAATAGCATATGGCATTATTCAGCAACATAACGGTGATATAGAAATTGAAAGTTATACCAAGGATGAAAACTCAGATTCGCACGGAACAAAAGTAACTGTTATATTACCCATATTTTAAGAGATTGTTGCACAATTATTTTTTTAGATTGCCATCCCGCAATTAGCGGGACAGGCTGTCTCGATTCTCGGAACTCGCAATGACAAGGACTTATTTGTTCCCGTATAGCGGGAAGGAGTCCCGATTATTCGGGACGACGTGATAATATGCTTTTTCATCTGTATCTTAAAAAAAAATAATTTAATAAAAAATATTTTTTAATATGTCATCAAAAATATTAATAGTTGACGATGAAAAAAAGATTTGTAGCATATTAGAGAAAATTTTGTCTGATGAAGGATTTATTGTAAAATCCGTATATAGTGGAGAAGAAGCATTAGAAGTTGTTGAAACGTTTATACCCGAACTTATCCTTATGGATCAAAATATGACAGGGATGAATGGAATTGAAGCCACTGTTCGCATAAAAGAGAAAATGCCTGATATAACAGTCATCATTCTAACGGCTTATGGCTCAATCCCGAATGCCGTTGAAGCAATTAAACGTGGTGCTTACGACTATATATTGAAACCGTTTGACAATGAAGAATTGCTAATTACTATTAGCCGTGCTTTAGAACGTAACAGATTGACTAAAGAAATAAATCTTTTAAAAAAGGAGCTTCAAGGAAAATATGATTTTAAAAATATAATCAGCATTAGCTCAAAGATGCAGAGAATGTTCGAACAGATATACCGTGTTCGTGATACAAATGCGACGGTGCTTATTCAGGGTGAAAGCGGAACAGGAAAAGAACTTGTTGTAAAAGCCATACATTATCATAGTCAAAGAAAAGATAAGCCTCTCGTGGCTATCAACTGTGGTGCTATACCAGTAAACCTTATTGAAAGTGAATTTTTTGGTTATGAAAGAGGAGTATTTACTGATGCTAAAGAAAGAAAAATTGGAAAGTTTGAGCAAGCAAATGGCGGTACTATTTTTCTCGACGAAATAAGTGAACTCCCCTTAGATAATCAAGTCAAATTGCTAAGAGTACTTGATGAGAAAAAAATAACACGAATCGGTGGAAATGAATCCGTACCAGTGGACATAAGAGTAATCGCTGCAACCAATAGAGATTTACAGGAAAACGTCAGTAAAGGTATCTTTCGACTGGACCTATTTTATCGTTTAAACATATTTAATATTACAGTTCCCCCACTGCGTGAACGAAAAGAAGATATTCCACTGTTAGTTGAACATTTTATTGATGAATACAATAAACATTTAAATCTAAGTATAAAAAACATTTCCAGACTGGCTATGGATTATCTTCAGGAATATGAATGGCCTGGAAACGTTAGAGAATTGGAAAACGCCATTCAAAGCGCTATGATTTTGTCCAAGGATGAAATTATACGACTTGAAAATTTACCACTAAATATTCAAGGTTTTCCCGAGCCTGTCAATGAAACAGATTTAGGGGAAACAGGATTGGAAGAACGAATTAGACAGTTCAGTATAAAACATGAAAAAATTATAATATTAAAAGCGCTGGAAAAATGTAACAACAATCGAACAAATACTGCGATTTTGTTAAAGATAAGTCGAAAGACTCTGTTTAATAAAATGAAAAAATATGGTATCCCCCGATAAATTATGAAAATTCAGGGACACAATACTTATTTGTTTTTATTTTTCAGTTTCCTTCCCAATTTTTCTGGTTAAAGCATGCGTCCAATACTCTCTCCAATCGTGCCAATCGAAAATGTATAATTTCCTAACCATATTTTCAAGAAA
>CAZBIT010000442.1:0-2635 GCA_964491835.1 uncultured bacterium | reverse complement strand
TATGTTGGGCGATATTATTATTGCCGAACCTGAGGCACTTGTAGGGTTTACCGGTCCAAGAGTTATTAAACAAACAATTGGCGAGGACCTCCCAGAAGGATTCCAGCGTTCTGAATTCGTTCTTCAACACGGTTTCCTTGATATGATTGTTGATAGAAGAGATATGAAAACAAAACTAACTGAGATTATTGATTTCTTTATCGGAAACTACAATTTAAAGTCAAAATCCAAATAATATTTATCACCTCCTTCCTAATATTTTATTAAAGTAATATTATGAAAAAGACGTATAAAATTTTATTGACCAACGATGATGGGATATTTTCTTTAGGTCTTGAAAAACTGTATTATGAAATGAAGAAAATTGGGAAAGTTCTGGTTATTGCTCCTAATAGTGAACGGAGTGGAACAAGTCATTGCGTAACTGTTTCAGAAGATGTATGCGTAGAAAAATATTTTAAAAATGGAGAATTTTTTGGATATGCGGTAAGTGGGACTCCCGTAGATTGTGTAAAAATTGGTATAATGGAATTGATGACAAAAAATCCAGACCTCGTTGTCTCGGGTATTAATATTGGAGAAAATACAGGATTAAATATTTTATATTCAGGCACCGTTTCAGCAGCAGCAGAGGGGACAATATTGGGTGTTCCATCAATTGCAATATCTCTTGGTAATGGTAAAAAAGGGGATTTTTAATTCGCAGCAAAAATAGCAAAAAAAATTGCTTTAAAAGTTCTAACGTATGGTTTACCTAAAGGAACGTTTTTAAATGTAAATATTCCACCAGTATTAAACGGAGATGTAAAAGGGATTAGTATTACAAGGCAGGGTGATGAAAAATTAATGGAATATTACGTTAAAAAAAAGGAAAATCTTCATCGAAAATATTATAAACTTGTTGGAAAGAAAAACAAGATAAATAATAAGTTAAAAACAGATGAATCAGCAGTAAATAGAATGGAAATTTCTATCACACCAATTTGTTATAATATGACGGATTATAATATGATTGAAAAACTGAAAAAATGGGACATTTCTATTTGATAATTTAAAAGATTAAAAAATATTTTTAAGTCGCACAAATATATATTATATAATAATATAAATAATTTATAAATTTATTTTTTATTAGGATTTGAAGCAAAAATTTTATATATTATCATTTTAAAAAAATAACATATTTTTAGTTTGCATCGGAGGATTTCATATGTCAGGTCATTCAAAATGGAGTAAAATTAAAAGAAAAAAAGAGAATACCGATGCAGCTCGTGGAAGATTATTTACAAAATTGATAAAAGAAATAACGATAGCCGCGAGACAGGGTGGTGGTGATGAAGGAATGAATCCAAGACTTAGAACTTTGATTCAAAATGCAAAAGCAAATAATATGCCCCAATCTAATGTAGAAAAAGCTATTAAAAAGGGTACTGGTGAACTTCCAGGAGTTGTTTATGAAGAGGCAACTTATGAAGGTTATGGTCCTGGTGGTGTAGCAGTTCTTATTGAAATAGTTACAGACAATAAGAAAAGGAGTGTATCGGATATAAGACATATTCTTAGTAAAAGTGGTGGAAGTATGGGTGCTGTTGGGTCAGTTTCTTGGATGTTTAATAAGAGAGGAATTATAGTGGTTGAAGATAGCAAGATAACGGAAGATAAACTTATGGAAATTGTGCTTGAAAAAGGAGCAGACGATATTATAAACGACAATGGAATTTTTGAAGTAATCACGTCGCCCGAAGCATTTGAGGATGTGAAAAATGCTCTAAAAGAAGCAGAAATTAATTTTACTTCTGCAAATGTTACTATGGTCCCAAAAAACTTTGTCAGGGTCGAGGGTAAGGAGGCAGAGCAAGTTTTAAAACTTATGGAATTATTAGAGGCACATGAGGATGTGCATAATGTTTACTGCAATTTCGATGTCGATGAGGAAGTGATAAAAAATTTTAAATGAAACACGATAATTTTTTAATATTAGGAATTGACCCTGGACTTGGTAAGACGGGATATGGTTTAATCAAGTTAGATGGTTTTGAGAGAAAAATTATAGAAGGTGGAATTGTAAAGACCAAGGTTAAAGAACCGTTAGAAAAGAGACTTTTTGCTATCTATAAAGGAATAAATGAAATAATTAATGAATATAAACCATCTGTTATTGTAATAGAAGAAATTTATGTTCATAAACAATATCCCAGAATAGCAATGATAATGGGCTACGTTAGAGGAATACTTTTGATGGTAGCAGGCATGCATTCAATTCCCGTAGTGAGTTATTCATCAACCAGAATAAAAAAATTTCTAACCGGAAACGGAAGAGCATCAAAACAGCAGGTTCAAAGAATGATAAAGGAACAACTGAAGATAAAAAAAGTTTCTTATCCTGAAGATGTTTCTGATGCGTTAGCAGCCGCATTGTGTCATGCTAATGTTATGTCTTCAAATGTATAAATTTGAATAATTATGATTTCAAAGATTGTTGGGAGATTGGAAAGTATAAGAGATGAATATATTGTTGTGGGAATTAATGGAATTTATTATCAGGTTTATTTGCCAAGTGGATTAATACAAAAGTTACGCTTTACAAAAAAATTTGGAGATGAAATTTCACTATATACTCTTTACTATATAGAAG
>CAZBIT010000441.1:0-2635 GCA_964491835.1 uncultured bacterium | reverse complement strand
AATTTAAGCAAATGTGCTTGTTAATTCATATCCTTTTTGTTTTGTAATTTCTATAATGTAAAATATTTTATTTAATTATCGGATATTATAGGAAAAAATGAGCGATTATTAATTATACTGAATGTAAAGACTCGTGAAAATTAGCACAAATAATTAAAATTCAATTAACAGATTGATATCTATATTTTATTTTCTTTTATATAAGGAGGAATAAAATATATCACTTGATTTTAAAAAATAAAAATAGTATGTTGTTTTTGAGTTAACATTCTATTTATTATATATGATATGCATATAATTGTTAAGTTAATTAATAGTTGTAATTGTGAAAGAGGAGGGAGGATGATCCAGCCAAAAGAGCATATCTGTTAATTATAAAACATAAAAAACGGTGGAGAACTTATGAAACATTTATATATCCTGATTGCGTTAATCATTATAATCTTGCAATTAGGGTGCACATCGGATAGTTGGATTTCCCTCTTTGATGGTAAGACTTTAAATGGTTGGCAGCCCTCGGAAAACAAGGATTCCTGGCAAATCGAAGATGGCGCTCTTGTGAGCAAGGGACCACGCTCTCACCTGTTTTACGTTGGTGACGTGCATAATCACAATTTTAAAAATTTTGAGTTTACGGCAGATGTAAAAACAACGACAGGTTCAAATTCGGGAATTTATTTTCATACCAAATATCAAGAATCTAACTGGCCAGATAAGGGTTACGAGTGCCAGGTAATCAATTCTAATCGTAAGGCAGAGCCCGGTGAATATGTTGAGAGAAAAATGACAGGTAGTTTGTATGCTATTCGCAACGTGTGGAAAGCCCCAGTGCAGGATAACGTGTGGTTTAATTATCATATTATTGTTCAAGGAAAGACGATTCGGATTTTTATTAATGACGAATTGATGGTAGATTACACCGAATCCGACAACCCGTATCGGCCGGAAAATATGAAGGGATGTCTTCTTTCTTCGGGAACGTTCGCACTTCAGTGTCACGACCCCCAAAGCGTTGTGTATTATAAAAACATCAATGTCAAACCTCTGCCGGACGATACACCCACGCCTGGCATTCCAACGGATGATCCAGAGTTTGAAGCCAATCTGATTGATCTTTCGAGCAAGAATTTTCCGCTCATGGATTTACATGTCCATTTAAAACGCGATTTAACCATAAATCAGGCTTTGGAAAATGCACGAAAATATGGCTTTACTTATGGCTTTGCCATCAATTGTGGATTGAAAATGGGATTTGAAACGAATGAAGCGATCGAGGAATATTTGAGAACATATAAAAAGCCTCCACACACCTTTCTTGCCATGCAAGCAGAGGGTCGTGAATGGCTGGACTTGTTCTCCAAAGAGACCATTGCTAAATTCGATTATGTATTTACTGATGCCGAGACCTGGACCAACGATAACGGTAAACGTATGCGTCTGTGGATTAAGGAGGAAACAGAAATCGGGGATCCACAGAATTTTATGGACCAACTCGTTGACCGAATCGAAAAAATTATAAATAATGAACCGATTGACATTTATGTAAATCCGACGTTTCTTCCAGACGAAATCAATAATATGTATGATAAACTATGGACAGCGGAGCGTATGGATCGTGTAATCAAAGCTTTGGTTGATAATAATGTAGCGCTGGAAATTAATGATCGCCGTAAAATACCAAGCCCTGCTTTCATCAAACGTGCAAAAGCGGGCGGTGTCAAGTTCACGTTCGGCACCAACAACGCAGGTTCAGATGATTTGGGTAAATTGGCTTATTGTATTGCGATGGTCAAGGAATGCGGTTTGACGCAGGATGATATTTGGATACCACATCATCAACGGTAGGACTGGTAATGATTAATAATAATTAAGTATGTAATTATACATTTTTAAATTTGCAATCTTCAGACTGTTGGTTTATACATAATTACTCAAATATCATTTATTTTAATGATACTTACAATAGGGCAGAATTTGTGGAAGCAGTGGGAATCGAGCCAGCATCTGATTTCTTCAAAATTTTTTAGAATCCTCATTAATATTCGCAAGTGAAATAATCTTCTTCAATTTTGATTTAATATATTATGAAAAAAATAGTTGAATTTTTCTAAAAAATTAATATATTCCATATAAAACTTAACGAATACCAAGTTAGAGTCATATTTAATTTTGATATGGGGAATATCGGTTAATACGTTATAAAGTGGATGATTCACCGATTGAAAAAATACCTCTCTCCGATATCTCCGCGGACGGCTATTCAAGATGAATTTACAGGCACAGTTAACAAAACATATATATGTTTACTGGACGTCAGGAACAAAAAAACAGGCGGATTTTCTTATTGATTTATCCAAATCGCAAGAATAAAAACAAATTCATTGAAATATACTTCAGCCAGACTGAAAAAGGCATAAATAACATCTATAATTTGTCAAATACAAATTCCGATTATATTATTCTGGATGATGGCGGGGAAAAAGTTTCTGTCGGATGATTTGACAAAAACTTGAATTTTTAATTAAATAAAATCCAAAAATTAAAGAGGTGATACTATGAAAAAAGATTCAATAACGCGCAGGACGTTTTTGAAGAAGACGTCAATTGGCGCGGCAGGAGCTGCTTTGACTGTAAG
>CAZBIT010000440.1:0-2643 GCA_964491835.1 uncultured bacterium | reverse complement strand
ACATCTTCAGACGCGGGTTGCCTGCCATAGAAGGGAACTACCGCTAATAAATCCGGAGAATTAACTGCAAGTTGATTTGCTATTCCACCCCCCCAACAGAAACCTATGCATCCAATTTTTCCTGTGGACATAGTGTGTGTTTTTAAGTACTTAACCGCGGCGAGATAATTTTTTATTGTTGACTGGTTGTCGAGTTTTCCTATCAGCGATTGAGCATTGCTGGGGTCTTCAGGAGTTCCACCGAACTGTGATAGGGCATCTGGAGCAATTGCTAAAAATCCCTCCAGAGCCACGCGCTTTGTAACATCTTCGATGTGAGGATTAAGACCTCTATTTTCGTGGACTACGATTACACCGGGTAGTTTTGCATTTTCTTTTGGTTTTGATAAGATTGCACGAATTTCGCCTGTTTCACCGGAATATTTAATATATTCCGTATTAAGTCGGGGTTCATCCTTTTTAACGATTTCTGCTTTGGCATAGTTATTTTCTAATAGAGACAGCAGAGTGTAAGCGGCAAATATGCCACCGGTGAGAGTGGTTAATTTTTTGAGGAATTCACGGCGGTCTATCAATCCTTCAGCATATTCATCATATAAGTTAATAATTTTTTTATACATAATCTTTTCTCCTTTTTTTAGATTAATTTGTTTATAAAAATTCCCATATTGTTTCTAAATGGATGATATGTATTGTATATTGATTAATTATCATTTTTCAAATCCTGGGGCTTCAATATTATGTTCCAATAAATTTGGTTTTGTGTAGAAAAATACTACCGATGGAATATAAAAATTCTGTTATGAGTTAAACTTGCTCATTTTAGGTCGTTTTCCTGTAAGATAACCTCTATAAATTTAAAAGAGCTCTACTTTTTATAGATTTAATTATAGCGAATTTTTGTAGAATTGTCAATAAAAATGACAACGTTATGATAACATTATATCTGAGAATCAATTTTTAAAGAAAATTTACTGTTAATGAAATATAAATGTCGCTTAATTAAAAAATTAGGAATCGCATCTAAATAAATTTCAACTTAAAACAGCATTGACTCAATTCCCCTTGCATTTTCACTAAAAAATTTTATATTTATATTAAACATTTGTAAATGCTTTATCTGGAGAAGTCCTGTCTCGCTTAGCGGGTCGGGCTTCACAATCACCCATTAACTAATATAAAATAGTTCTTGCATTCACTAACAAAATATATTATATTTATTGCAAGATATTTTTATCAATAACAATGTCTTTTTAAATCTTTTAAATTAATTACTGTTTTCAGGAACTATTATCGAACTCAAAAACTTTATTATTATGTATGAACTTTAGTAAATTAGTATATATAGTTTTAATTAAATTAAAAGAATACTGTCATCCTGAACCTGTTTCAGGATCTATTTGTTTTAGCATCTTAATACAATGAAAATGAATTTTAATGAAATTAACACCTTATTACTTAAATCTCAATCACTTATGCCATTTTTACAGAAAAAAATATCGATTTTTTTTGAGAAAAATAAATGTCAAATTTATGTTTAAATTATTTTAAAACAATCACTAATAATGGTTTCATTTTGTCCCAAAAGATGGGACAAAAGTCCCAAAATGTTAGGAAAATGGAACAAAAATGAGACTTTTTGATACTTTTTTCCCAAAAAAATGCTCAAATTTGACAAAAAATGATACAAATTTTAAACAAAACTAAAACTAAAAGAAGGTAACTATGAACAACAAAGATAAGTTCGTTTTTCATCCAATTACAATCGGTGGGGTAACATTCAGAAATCCGTTTTATGTTGCTTCAGGTCCAACAACCCGCAACATAAAACAACTTATGAGAGCAGAGGAGTGCGGGTGGGCTGGAGCAAGTATTAAACTCATCATCGACCCTGCACCATACATCAATAGAGAACCGAGGTATGGCTGGTTTTCAAAAGAGGGAATCTTCGCATTCACAGCAGAAAAACGCCTCACTCCCGACCAGGGATTAAAACTCGTTGAAGAAGCAAGAAAAAAGATAAAAGATTTTGTGGTTTTAGCAAACATAACTTATGCTGGTGATAAATCAGTTGAAGAGGGATGGGGAAATCTGGCAAAACGGTTTGAATCCGCTGGTGCGAACATTATAGAATTAAATATGTGCTGTCCCAATATGTCATTCAACCTCGAGTTATCAGGTCAGGCACATAAAGACGGACCAAAAACCGGTGCAAGTTTGGGACAGGATGCAGACGCAGTGGGTTACATTACAAAAGTTATAAAAAACTTGGTTTCCATTCCCGTTTTCGTGAAATTGACGCCTGAAGGTGGGAAAATAGCAAAAGTGGCAAAAGCGTGTTTTGAAGCAGGTGCCGATGCCGTTGGTGGAACTGCAAACAGGTTGGCTATATCGCCAATTGATATATATAATCCTCTAAAATCACCGTATAACCTTCAAGAAGAACAGAGTTTATCCTGCTTTTCGGGAGAGTGGATTAAGCCCCTTGCCCTTAGGGATATTTATGAAATGAGAAAACTTTTGGGAATGAAACCAATCATAACTGCTGCAGGAGGTATAAGAAATTTCCGAGATGTAGTTGAAATGACTTTAATGGGCGCCAATATCTATGGAATATGCACAGAGACGATTATAAGCGGATAT
>CAZBIT010000439.1:0-2651 GCA_964491835.1 uncultured bacterium | reverse complement strand
TCATTTCGACCGAAGTTTCGACGCTAAAAGCGGAGAAACGAAGTGGAGAAATCTCTATTTACAAAGAGATTCCTCGACTCCGACCTTCGGTCGTCGCTCGGAATGACAAAAAAGATAAAAAAAACTCAATTATTCCTTTTAAATAATATATTTATTATTTAAGATAAAAAAACAAAAATTTATCAAAAGAATGAAAAAAGGCAGGATGACAAACAAGTTTGATGATAAATAAGAAGAAGTGGGACTTGAAGTTGAGGCAATTAGTATTATGATTACGTTGAGTTATTAAACAACCTATACACAACTGTTTTCCCGTTTGGAATTTTCTCTCCATTTTTCGAATCTAAAACAACAACATTTTCAGCCCTGATTACAGGTGTTCTATATTCATATATAAATCTATAATGATTATTTTTAACGCCCTTGAATCTTTTAACTCCCTGAGAAATTATTTCCTTTGTTTCATTATTACCATTCTTTTTCGGGACTGCTTCATCTTTATTTGCTTTGTCTATAGAAGATAATAATTTATCTATATCTTTTTGTGATAATCCTGCTGCCATTTTTTTTATCTTTTATTATTGTTTAAAATAATAAACAATTATGCTATCATTTTACTTCAAATGTCTATTTAAAAGGAATTTTTATTTGGTCTCTTTCCTTCTTATATTCTCTCAACAATTGTTTGACATAATCTGTAATTACCTCGCTCATATCAAGATTTTCTTCTATACAATATTTTTTAAAATCCTCCTTTAATTTTTTTCTAATCCTTATCTGTATAAACGCATCTTTCATTTTACGCTATTAAATTTATAACTTGTGATAATATAACAAATGTTATGACAAATGTCAATATAAATACTAATACAAAACTAATAAAAAATATTTAAAAATTTTTATTTTTAAAGGATGAAAATGACAGTTATGAAGGATTTTGGGGGTATCAGGGAAATACACTTCTGGTATGACATCAATAAATGAGTCCAATCTAAAAAGATTAAAACCGCAAATTTCACTAATTAACACTAATTAATTTTTATTAACTTAAGTAATATTAAATTTTTGAAATTCGCAAAATTAATGGTTTTTAGAGTAGACTCATCAATTGACTATTAAAATTACAGTAATTTGGAAGAGTTTTTCTGTATTTTTACTATTGCCTCAACGATATCTTCCATATCCTTTTTCGTGCCCAGAAATGCCGTCTGCCCAAAATTTAAACCTGTTTCCTTACCAATTCTTTCATTCACGGGACAAAGATTTGCTTTTCTGTATTTATCTAACCTTTCCTTAGAGAATATATTTTGAAATCCTCGTAAATTAAGGTATGCTTCTATAAAAGGATTAAGGTGAAGCGAAGAATCAATTCCATTTCTTCCAATACTAATACCTTCAGCACTCATTGCATCACAAAATTTCGCCTTAGGAAGACCGTTAAAGTACTCCTTATCATAAATCATTTGATATTCGTAATATGCACGTCGTGTTTGTCCCGGGTATTTTTTAGTTGGTCTGACTCCTTTAATACCTTCTAATAATTTTTCTATGTGTGAAGAATTCTCATCACGCAGTGTGCTTTGCTCTTCTAAACGCCTCAACTGTCCCATTACAACAGCTGCCTGAAATGGTGTCATGCGGAAATTAGACCCAATACCAACACAATCTCTTCTTTGAGTTTGCCCTCTTTGAGATTGACCTCTTTGACCTTGACCTCTCTGAGCTTCACCTCTTTGACCTCCACCTCTGGGGTCTCTTCCATTGTTTCTGTAAGCCTCAGCCTTAGCCATCAAATATTCATCATCACCGATTACTGCACCACCTTCACCACTAGTTAAACTCTTGCCTGCCTGAAAACTGAAACAACCTAAATTCCCAATAGCGCCAAGTTTTTTATTCCTCCATTCGCCCATATGTGCCTGACAGGCATCTTCAATTACTACGAGATTGTGCTTTTTGGCAATAGCCATTATTTTGTCCATATCCGCTGCGGCTCCACCAATATGAACAGGAAGAATAGCCCTTGTATGTTCCGTGATACGTTCTTCTATTAAATCAGCATTTATCATAAAAGTTTCAGGATCTGAATCAATAAATATGGGTAATGCATATAAATTAAATGTAGTTTGTGCGGTTGCAATGAAGGTATTGGTCTGCGTAATAACCTCATCACCGGGACCGATATCAAGTGCACGCTGGGCAGCATCCAGTGCACATGTTCCAGCATTTGTTGCCGAGCAGTAATTCACTCCCATCAGTTCTGCATACATTTTTTCAAACTGGACTACACGCTCTTTTTCAGAATTGCTGTATTCTGACCATCTATTACTTTTATATGCTTCAAGATACATTTGGACATCCGTATCATCATAAATAGGCCATGAAGCACCAAGGCGTTTATCTTTTGGACGAACAGGAATACCACCGAGTATCGCAGGTTTATCCGCTTCTTGAACTATATTTGCATAAATGGATGACGTCCCATTTACAGTCAAAGCAACGCCTGCCGCACCAATTGACGTCTTCTTTAAAAACGTCCTCCGTGTTATTGAATCTTTCTTCATAATGTCACCTCTTTAATTTTTGGATTTTATTTGATTAAAAATTCAAGTTTTTGTCAAATCATCCGACAGAAACTTTTTCCCCGCCAT
>CAZBIT010000438.1:0-2651 GCA_964491835.1 uncultured bacterium | reverse complement strand
GAGTTATTACTGCGGCTGCGATGAAAATAACAACAATTGCATAACCTCTCATTTTTTTCAAAAAATCAGGTTTTAAAAGACCTATTTTTGCAAGTAATATTGAAACCATAGGAAGTTCAAATGAAATACCGAACGAAATAAGAAGAAGAGTAACAAACGAAACATATCTATCTATTGAAACGTTCATAATAAGTTTACCTGTTTGAAACGAAGCTAAGAATTCTAATGAACTCCGAAGTATTACATAATAACAAAATAGGGCACCAGTTAAAAAACAGAAAATTGTGAAAAAAATCATCCACGGAACAAATCTTTTCTCTCTTGCAAGGAGTCCAGGCGCAATAAACTTCCATAATTGGTATATTATAACCGGTAAACTTATAATTACGGCAGTCGTAATTGAAAGATTAATTCTTAACATAAAAGCATCTGCAGGTCCAAGTGCTATTAGCGTAAAAGGGTATGGCGCTATTAGAAAGTTAACAAGTTGTTCTGAAAAGATATAACTGACGATAGAAAATACTATTACGGAAGCAATGCTCTTAATTAATACCCATCGTAATTCTTCTAAATGTTCAATAAATGACATCTTTTTCTCATCTACTTTTTTCTTATTTTCCCTCTTATCTTCCTTTTCTGTTTTTTCTGCTTCAGCCATTTTCAAAAATTTCTCAACATTAAAAATACTAATCAAACCTTTTTATAAATAAATATATCTTTTCCCCAATTTTTATCATCTTTTTTGGGATAATCGGTTGTATAATGTAGTCCTCTACTTTCCTTTCTTTTCAATGCAAATCTTATTAAAAGTTCTGCAACAGTCGATAGATTTCTTAACTCAATCAGTTTTTCCGTAACTTTTGTTTTTTTATAAAACGTTTCGACCTCTCTGGCTATTAATTTTATTCTTCTTTCAGCGCGTTGCAGTCGGAAGTCAGACCTTACGATTCCAACATAATCCCACATCAATTGCTGAATTTCAGCCCTATCATGAGATATTAGAATCCATTCATCGTGATTGAAAGTTCCTGAATCATCCCATGGAAGAATTTCTGGGAATTCATCAGGTATATTTTTCATTTCCCGTCGCAGTTGATTTGCGGAACGATTTGAAAAAACAAGCGCTTCAAGAAGTGAATTACTTGCCAATCTGTTTGCTCCGTGAACGCCAGTAAAGGTGGTCTCCCCACTCGCATACAACCTCTTAATTGAAGTCCTTCCAAATAAATCAGTCACAACACCACCGCACATATAATGAGCAGCAGGAACAACAGGTATCCATTCCTTTGTAATGTCAATTTTATAAGAAAGGCAGGTTTTGTAAATGTTCGGAAAATTTTTAACTATATTTTCCCTTTTTATATTGCTCAAATCGAGATATACACACGGTTCGCCGGATTTTTTGAGTTCCCTGTCGATTGCTCTTGCAACTATATCTCTTGGAGCAAGTGAACCTCTTTGGTCATACTCTTTAACAAAATCCTCACCCTTAATATTTCTGAGAATTCCACCAGCACCCCTAACTGCTTCAGAAATTAGAAAAGGTCTATTCCCTGGTGAATAAAGAGTGGTGGGATGAAACTGCATAAACTCAAGATTTGCGATTTCCCCTCCTGCTCTGTAAGCCATTGCAATTCCATCACCCGTTGCAATGTCAGGATTTGAAGTATGAAGATAGACCTGCCCCACACCACCAGTGGCTAACATTATTATTTTACCAAGAAAAATCTCAACAACTCCTTTAATCGTATCAAGTATATATGCTCCCCAGCAGTGAATACCCTTATCAGCCATTTCCCTTCTTTCCTTAAGATGATGTTCCGTCAAAAGGTCAATGGTAATGTGGTTAGAAAACATTTTAATGTTTTTATGATTTCTAACTGCGGAAAGAAGTGCCCTTTCTATTTCTCTTCCTGTAAGGTCTTTTGCATGGACAATCCTATTTACCGAATGACCTCCTTCTTTACCCAACTGGAACTTAGCATTTTTACCTTTTCCAATTTTTGTGAATCTTGCACCAATTTTCTCCAATTCTTTTAAATATAATGGACCCTCCTTAACCATAACTTCTACTGCTTCTTTATGACACAAACCCGCTCCTGTCTGAAGGGTATCCTTAATATGAAGTTCATAAGAATCTTCTTCGGAAACTGCAAGCGCAATTCCCCCCTGTGCATAATTCGTATTTGATTCAGCATCTTCCTTTTTTGTCACTACTGCGACTTTTCCGCAACGTGCTACTTTCAGTGCAAACGTCAATCCTGCTATCCCGCTTCCTATAACGAGATAATCGAATTTTCTTATTCTGCTCATTTTCACCTTTTAAAATATATAACATTTTTTGATTTTTTATTTATTTTAATCGTTCATAATTTATATCATTTTATTAAACCACTAACCTTGCCATATTACTTTCTTTTTTAAAACAAGGATGACTTTCAAAAAAAGCAAGTTCCTTTTTTATAAATTTCCCAGTGTAAGATTTATTAATATTACATATATCCTCTGGAGTTCCTTCACAAATGACTTCACCCCCTTCATCTCCACCCTCAGGGCCAAGGTCGATAATGTAATCGGCGGTCTTAATAACATCAATGTTGTGTTCAATGACAACAACGGTATTCCCTTTTTCAACAAGTCGCCTTAACACG
>CAZBIT010000437.1:0-2661 GCA_964491835.1 uncultured bacterium | reverse complement strand
CCACTCCGGATTTTCTGGAGTTATACTCACCGGGATATCAGGGGCAGGACCACCTACATTTGGGTATTCTAACCAGAGAGTTCCATCGTCTGATAAACGGTCTCCCGGTGCACCAAGGTTAATACCAACCCTTTTAATCGGTGCTTCATCGAGTTGAATGAGGTTGTAAGTCCAAACTTCAACCTCAGGCATATACACGAGCGCAAGTGAAGTCTGGTTCTGGTAAGAACATTGACAGGTTCGAGTGTAATCCGGAGCATTTAGAACTCCATTTGCAGCGATTAGATTTGAAGTGCATCCTGACTTGAACCCGCCAAAATTGCCGGTGCCGCTGTTATTGGCAAGGTCATAAAAACCCGCAGAGGCAGACCTGAATGTGATAAGATATTCACTGGCAATAGGGTAATTACAACCATACTGCCGATTCCAAACCCATGGGATTTTACTGCCGGTTAAAGGGGACTCGCGATATAATATTTCACCTGTGGAAAGACTAAATATTTTTCCTTCTGTAACAATTTTATTACCATGTATTATGGGAAACGTTGCATATTCATCAGAAACATCCCATAAGACACTCCCATCCTTACCTCTATAGGCAATCATTCTCTTTCCTTCTTCACCAACAACCATATCGGTTGAGGGGCGCCTGGATTGAAGCAGAATATCATACTCTTTAGAATAACTCAGCCAAGTTCCAAAAATATTATCCTTTTTTTCCCATAGTATTTTTCCGGTTTTTATATCAAATGCTCTCAGGAAATAGGTTTCAGAGGGTGAAATCCCACGCCTTTTTGACTTTTCTTCAATAACAGGTGGAATTTTATCTAAACAGAAAATTTTATCATTCCCCACAGTTATAGCGTTATGAATGAAGCCGTGATTAGCATTAAATTCCCAGAGAATATCTCCCGTAGAACAGTTCATAATAACCATTCTTTTACTGGCAGTCTGGTCAAAGTTAGTAAAAGCGATATCACCTTTGTATGTTGATAAAAATGTATTCCATATTGTATCATTTGACACTAATCCTGAATAGGGCACAAAATCCGAACCCGCTACGAGATAATCCTTATAAATACCAATGTATCCCCATTGTGACGATTTGCTGCTGTTCTTAGATTGAAGCGAAATAACCTTGACAGTCTTGCCAGTGGCAGAGTCAAGAACAAGACAGTTTCCGTTTTCAATAACATATACGTAATCAATTGTAGCCACGAAGTTAGTTCCTCTTGAATTAGCACCAGGAATATGCCGTTGGTTGTAAGTAACTTTTAACGGGGTATCCGCATAGCTTTTATCATAATATACGCCATAATTCTTCATACCTTCCAGATTAACCTTCCAGAGTACACGTCCAGTATATACATCACGAGCACTGATGCAATCCATACCTTCAATAAAAAGTCTTCCTCCTATTACCTGTTCAGGTGGTCCGTGGCCATGCCGGGGGAGGACGTCAAGGTTGGAGTTTCCACCAAACCAGAGAATTCCCAGCGGCAGTTTGACGAGACTGTCGTTAGATTTAGTTGTATTGGATATATCACCATATTGATGAGTCCAGTCCGATGAGCCGTTCAATGCACCTTCTCGCGAGAGAACGGGAAATTCAGTATCCGAGAATATTTTCAAACCGTATAAATCAACATTTTCAGCCGTTTTCAAGAACGATATTTTTTCTTCACCCGTGATATTCAGCCATAATTTGCCGCCATATGGTCTAATAGATTGAAATACAATTTTTAAAAAATTTTCGTTATATTTATATACTGTCGTATCAAGGTTATCTACTATTGTCAGCGAAGCCATATATGGGGGACTCTGAAAAGTAAACGGGTCACCCGTATGAACGGCAACACGTTCACCATACAGTCCAGAATTATCAAGTCGCTGCCTCAACTTTGTAATTTTTGCTTCATCCGGATCAACAGCAATGACGTGCAAGTTAGAATTACGCAATAATGCTTCGATAAAATCCCCTCCGCCGATACCGTACAACAAAGCGTAACCTTCTTTTACACCTGTTTTTTCGATAATAGACAGGGCTTTTTTATTAATATGAGAAGGAATTTCTTCTAAAACCGGTTTGTGATTTATTATTACAGGACTTGTTTTATTTGCACCAAATGCCATAATGCGTCCATCGAGAGTGACGGCAAAAAGTTTATCATCTGCTGCTATAAGTCTTTCGACCTGTCCGTCAATTTCTTTTTTCCATAAAATTTCGGGCAGTCCGCTTTTTCCATATAAATTTATTGCGGTAATACCGTGTTTTCCTGCGGAATATAGACAATTTCCCGCCTTAATCAAATCATTAGATGCGTCAGCTGTTATATTCCAAATTATGCTTTTTCCCCATTCCTTTGGATTTTTGAGCAATCCGCCGGCATCAACTGCGGTAATGGAATCTCCTGAAAAATAAAATGTATTTTGATTTAAAACCGGATATTTACCAATGGTTTTTATCAGTGTTTTACCGTCTTCAAGATTATAAACAGATGTCATTTTTTCCCGATGGTGATTAAAAAAGACTTCTTTTCCGGCACAAACAAATGAGCCGCCGGTTTGATTATTACTCGCCAGCTGGTAATATAAAAATTTTCCACTATGGCGGTCAAAACATGCGGGTACAGAGCGTCCGCCCGGAACAAGCAGTTTATC
>CAZBIT010000436.1:0-2668 GCA_964491835.1 uncultured bacterium | reverse complement strand
ATTTTTTCTGGTTTAGTTTCGCTTATGACTCCAAGATTTTCATACCTTTCATACCCAAACTCCGATGAAGTATGATTAGAGTTCTATAAAGAAACTATCAAAAAACCAGAGTTGAGGTGTGGTTATATGAACTTGCCTATTAAAAGTTAGTATATTTTAGTAATAGGGTAAATAATTATCTACATTCTGGGTAAGTTATCAGTCCCACGCATACAGCGGGGGGGAGCGATGTGATAAGTTATTTTTCAGCACTCCCCTGATATTAGATGATTTGCACGCCCACGATAACAATAAGAGTTTTGTTTGTATTTTTGTATTTTGATGCGCTCAAAATTATTTGTGTGCCATTAGGAATTTTTGATGAGGTCTCAAATATTGTCTTCTCTAATTTCCCTCTTATATCCTTGTCAACTTCAGTAAGTTTAAAATTTCTGAAATTCACGATTCTCTCGTTTTCGCTGATATAATCGAGCATGAATGAAGCAGAATATGTTTCACCTGCAAAGTTGAAAGAAGTTGAACTATTTTCTTGAGCATTAATCATACACCTGTCAATTTTTTCAAAGGTATTAAAATCATAAAAGCCATCAGTAAGTTTTTTAATGTCAGAAAATTCGGGAGGGACAGGATTGTTGTTGATTTTCGAGCACAAGTATAATTGGATAGTAACTAAAACCTGTTTTAGAGGACGGTCATTTTTGGAGATTAAACTATCAATTTGTGCTATGTTTAAAGGAAGGTCATTTACAATGATTATATTCATATCTTTGGATTCTTGTAAATTTCCTTTTTTACTTAAAAGTGCCTTTATCAAAGGTATAAAATCCTCTGTGTGTCTGTATTTCAATTTGTAAGTTTTTGAGATGGGCTGTTGAATTTGTGAATAAATTGTGCCGTTAATATAACTTATCAAAAATAAAGTTATAACAAATGTTTTAATTATTTTAAACATTATTTTATTATTTCTTTAAGTTTATGGTTTAAATTTTTTAAACTTGAATTTAAAAATAATTAAAAATATAATTTAACGTAGTTAATATTAGTCCATTTGTTTTCTTAAAAAAGCAGGAATATCAAGGTCTTCAGTATTAAATGGCGTAAAATTTTCATTTTCCATAGTGACAGTTTCGAGATTGATTTTGTTAACTCTTACGAATGTTGGTTTTTCCCTTTCTTTGCTTGTTGTATTTAAGTAATTTAAATATTTTTCTTCATTCTTTTCTACGTTTTTTTGTTTTTTATTGAATCCTGTGGCAATGACTGTAACTCTTATTTCGTCGTTCGCTTTTTCATCTATCACTGCGCCGAAAATGATGTTAGTGTCGTGTCCAGCGGCATCGAAAATGATTGAAGTAGCATCATTTACTTCATAAAGGGTTAAATCTTTACCGCCTGTTATGTTTACAAGAACGCCCTGGGCACCTTCAATTGATATTTCCTCAAGAAGTGGACTTGAGATTGCAGAATTTGCCGCTTCAACTGCTTTATTTTCTCCTCTTCCAACGCCTGTTCCCATAATTGCATCACCCATATCAGTCATTATAGTTTTTACGTCAGCGAAATCAAGATTTATAAGACCCGTTACAGAAATTAAATCCGATATACCTTTGGTTGCTTGATATAAAATATCGTCAGCCATTTTGAATGCATCGCATAAAGTAGTTTCTTTGGAACAGATGGAAAGTAATCTTTGATTAGGAATAACTATAAGAGTATCCACTTTATCTTTTAATTTTTGAAGCCCAAACTCTGCAATTTTTGACCTTTTTGGTCCTTCGAAAGTAAAAGGTTTTGTAACGATGGCAACAGTGAGAATTCCCATTTCTCTTGCTATTTCTGCAATTACAGGTCCAGCGCCAGTTCCGGTTCCGCCTCCAAGTCCCGCAGTAATAAAAATCATATCGGCATTAGTTAATGAAGAAACAACCAAGTCCCTGTCTTCTTCTATCGCTTTTAATCCAATTTCTGGATTTGTTCCTGCTCCGAGTCCTTTAGTAAGATTTTTACCAATTTGTAATTTAACTGGAGATTTATTTGATTCAAGCGCTTGGAGGTCCGTATTTATTGCAATAAATTCAACGCCATAAAGACCGGCGTTAATCATACCATTTACTGCATTGCCACCGGCACCGCCAACTCCAACAACTTTCATTATTGCTCCCTTTTTGCAATTATCGTCAAATTCAAACCTCATAGTTTCCTCCCTTTAGGATATTTTTAAATATTTTATTTTAATTTTAGATAAAATTCATTAAAAATTATTTGAGATTAGAAAAATTCAGTAATCCATTTTTTCATTTTACCAAAGATATTTTGAAATAGTTTTGAATCTTCTACCTGGTGGTCATTATCTTTGGGATATTTTTCTTTCATTCCATATAAAGTAAGTCCCACTCCTGTTGAGAAAGCAGGATTTTTGGCAATATCTACGAGTCCACCAAAACCGGTTGGCATTCCAATCTTGACTGGCATATCGAATATTTGTTCTGCGAGTTCGATGACTCCATCAAGCATAGCGCATCCACCAGTTAAAACGATACCCGCAGTAAGTGAGTCCAGATAGTCACTCTTTTTTATTTCGCGAAGTGCTAAGTAAAAAATTTCTTCCATTCTTGGCTGAATGATGCTTGCAATCACGGATTTTGATACTTCTCTTGGTTCTCTTCCA
>CAZBIT010000435.1:0-2684 GCA_964491835.1 uncultured bacterium | reverse complement strand
TCCTCATAATTTCTTTCCTCTTCCATCGGTTTTATTAAACTTCATATTTTCTTCGTATTTTTGTAGAAAACTTTCTCTTAAAATTATTTTAATGCTTAACTTTTCATCAGGAATGAAAAACGATTTGATTACAAAAATACATTTCAAAAACGCATTATAATATAAGCAAAATTTATTCTTTTGTCAATAAATTCAAATACCATTTTTTTTATATCGCAATTTTCAAATAATTATATAATCACCTGGAAATTGCAATACCATATATAGGAGCGAACGGCTGTTCACCCCTGGTTTTCATTTTTGAGATGATTATCCAATTACCTCACGTTCTAATGCAACTGTATCAAACGTATCGATTTGTAAAATTATTTTATTGTATTTTGTTTTAATATTTATTAAAATTTTATATATGATAATAAAGAGAAATTTATTCATATTATTTATTATATTTTCTTGTTCGAGAAACAATGTATTAACCTCACAAATCAACAATATAGATACTACTTCCTATTTATTAAACAGTCCGACACCACTGGAAATTCAAACCTATGATGGTTCAGGTCAACTCACGCACCCTGACATAATTTTTTTCTCTAATTCGTTTAATGGTTATAACTTTTGGCTTGCATTTACACCCTATCCTTATAACAACAGTGCATTTGAAAATCCATCCGTAATAGTTAGCAGTGATTCTCGTAATTGGATAATTCCTACAAATCTCATTAATCCAGTTGTGGGTAAACCACAGACAGGTCATAATGCCGACCCGGATATCATATATAATAAAAATACAGATGAATTGTGGTTGTATTTTACTCAATCTGTGAGTAATAATAATTCGGAATTTGCTTCGTTAAGTTATACAAAATCTAAAAATGGAATTAACTGGAGTCAGCCGATGGCTGTTTTTAATTATACTCGATGGACTGTCGTTTCGCCAACTGTTGTATCTTTAGATTATGTTTTTATAATGTGGACGGTTAATTCGGGGAAAGATGGATGGATTTCACAAATGAACACCTTAGAAAGAAGAACATCTTCTAATGGGATTGACTGGTCAGAACCACAAGATTGTTCACTTTATCAACCAAATTATATTATATGGCATATCGATGTGGTATATGTTAATTCTTACAAAGAATATTGGATGTTATTTGGGGCATATCCTAAAGGTGAGAAGTCAGACGCATCAATATTGTTTTTTGCAAAAAGTAAAGACGGACATTTTTGGCAGACATTTGAAAGACCATTGATTAATAAAGGAAAGAACTGGGATAAGAAATCTATTTATCGAGCAACTGCGCTTTATAACGAAAATACTGATACCCTGAAGATTTATTATTCTGCTATTAATAGGTGGAACGCCTGGAAGGTTGGAAGTATAGAAGTTGATTACAGTGAATTGAATAATATACTTAAATCAATAAAAACTGATGTTAGGGATAATGACAGTAGAATGTTACCATAAACAAACATAATCACTATTTCAAAATTATTGGATTCATTAGATTAGAAACTGAATATGAGATTATATTATACAGAAATTTTTAGACATAAAATCGAGATATTTTATATTATTTTTTATTTAACATTTCTTTTATTATTTACGTTTTTAATAGACATTTTCGGAATATTAAATGCAACAAAATTTATTTTTTGGTTATGAATTGCATTAATAGTTTTATATCTTACCTATCGGAAAAATTTATACGGTCTCTGGTTTTTATTAACATTGTTTTATTTTATCCCTTATTCAAGTCCCGATTACCTTGCTCGTATAGGAGAAAAAACATATTTTTCTATCTTTAAAAGATTCAATAGCACATTCTGTTTATGGGACGTTCTTATATTTTCACTTGCTGGTTTGATATTAATTAAAAAACTTGTAAAGAGAGATTTAAAATTCATAGGCATTCAATATAAGGAAATCCGATTGTATTTATATTTAATGATATTCGCCTTTATTAATGGATTTTTGCATGTCTCAGGAAGTTTTCTTTCTTATGGTCCTACGGAATCTTTAAGACCAATAATTGCCTTTATGCCGTTTTTTTATTTTATTACAGTATATCTTATTACTGTCAATACTGTTACTTCAAAATCCGACTTAGATAAAACTTTAAACTTTATATGGGTATTAACGCTGTTATTAATTTGCCACAGCATTTACCGGCTACTTGGTATATTAACGGGTCGGATAGATGCGCTAATGATGTTTGGACTTCCAATGATACTATATGACCAGATGTTATTTCTTTATTATCCTATTTTTTTGTATCTAACAATGATTTTCTTAAAAGTAAAATCAAAGAAAAAAAATTTTCTTGTTGCGTTTTCTCTTTTTTTAATAATATTGTCGGGTACAAGAAGATATTTTTATCTAATTTTAATATTCGGATTTATTATCACATTATTTTTAGTATATAAAATAAAAGAAATTAATCTAAAAATCATTTTTAAGAAAATTTTCAAAATTATAACAGTATTATTTATAGTTTTTTTAATGTTAATGATTCTTATCCCAAGTTTTACTAAAGGTGTGTACGATTCAATAAAATCACTTTACTTCATTTCAGAGTATGGATTATCCCAGGGTGGGGGAATAAGAATAAATGAAATCTTGAATATGTTTTTAAATATGAATCAAAGAAAATACTCATACATAATAGGGTTTGGGCTTGGTA
>CAZBIT010000434.1:0-2690 GCA_964491835.1 uncultured bacterium | reverse complement strand
TGGTGTTATCACCAACAGAGTAAATCAGTGTGTCGTTCACAAGACCAACACACAGCTAAAAGTATTTTAATTATTATAATGCGAGATTTTGTTACTATCAAATGAAAAATAAAATTTTATCAAATCGTCACTTAGTTAACATTTATCAGAACATCAGGTTAAACGAAAAATTTATCTTTTCCCAAAAATTTCTTTATTTCTTTTTCGGGGTATTGCTTTATTTTTTAATTTTTTGTATAACAAATTATCTGTCGGAGAGTGGGGAAAGAATCAGCGAAGAAAGCATTTATTTATGGTTTCTTTGCATTCCTGGAATTGCATTAGTATTTTATCCTTCGATGACGCTTGTTCCATCTGAGACAGAAAATCGAACAATCGAAACCATTTTTAGCACTGCTGGTTCAAAGTATAAAGTTTGGCTTATGAGAATCTGTGTTTTATATCTTTATGTTGCTCTTATAATATTTCTTTTAAGTTTTTTATCATTCATATTTATCTCTGATTTTGAATTTTTTGGGTATTTTTTTCATTCTCTTTTTCCCCCAATATTGATAAGTTCTTTGATAATACTATTATCTGTTATGTTAAGGAGTAGTAATGCATCGGGACTTCTTTCCTTAATAATTATTATTTTTCTTTTACTTACATATCGCCCTCTTTCATCAACAAGTTTTAATATATTTTTAAATCCATATATAAAACCTCAGAATGTCGATTATTATTCCTGGAGGTCAATTATTTTATATAACAGAATTGGAATTTTAATCATTTCTGGATTTTTTCTCTATTACAGCATATTTAAATTGAATAAAAGAGAAAAGTATATTTAATGTGTTGGTTTTATTTATTGGTGTATTTTCTTTAAAAGAAATGCAGAGTCCTAAATTTTCATATTTAATTTTGAATTTTTTTTATATATTTAAATAGTAAATAAAATAATATTTAAAATATATGAAAAAACAACCCTCAAAAGATTTAATAAAACGATTCATAGGGAATATAAAGGAAAAAGATTATATCAAAAAAGGAGACAAAATACTTGTTGCCTGCTCTGGAGGAATCGATTCAACTGTAATGCTCGACTTATTGTATCGAATAAAAGAGAAATATTCTATTGAATTAAAGATAGTTCATTTTAATCATTGCATTAGAGGTAAAGAGGCAGATAGAGACGAAGAATTTGTTAGAGAACTGGCAAAAAAATATAATCTTGATGTAATTATTGGTAAAAAAAACGTAAAAATAATTTTATCAGGAAAAAGATTTTCACTTGAAGAGAAAGCAAGAATTGCAAGATATGATTTTTTCGACGGAATGATTAAAAAACAAAAGTTCGATAAAGTAGCCATTGGTCACAGTGCTGACGACAATGCAGAGACTGTCATTATGAATTTCATAAAAGGGTATGGATTTGAAAGTTTAAAAGGAATTTCAGAAGTCAGAAGTCATTATATAAGACCTATAATTATCTTTACGCGAAATCAAATCATTGATTATGCAAACATTAGAAACATAAATTATGTAGAAGATTCTTCTAATAAAAAATTAGATTTTTTAAGAAATAAGATAAGACAAAAACTTATTCCATCGATAAAAAGTGAGTTTAATCCAAATATAACTGAAACTTTATCAAATTGGGGGATGTTATTTAGAAGCGTAAATAATGTCATTGAATTTTTTGTAGATAATACTTTTAAACTAATTGTTAAAAAAGAGGATAAAAATAAATTTATCCTTGATATTCATAAATTTAAAGATTATTTTGTAGTAGTAAGAATATATATTTTAAATCGAGTATTAAGGGAACTAAAAATTTATAAAAAAGGTGTAAA
Source organism: uncultured bacterium (assembly GCA_964491835.1). Lineage (GTDB taxonomy): Bacteria > SM23-31 > SM23-31 > JAUVVT01 > JAUVVT01 > CAZBIT01. Next base: position 858 of record CAZBIT010000434.1, on the reverse strand, counting down.
TCAAAGATTAATTCAAAAAATAATAAGATTAATTGAAAAGAATAAAATAGGTAAAACTATTTCACTTTCTTCAGATTACAAAGCAGTAATTGACAGAAAAAAACTTATTATATTCAAAGAGTTTCATAAGAGTTTAAATATTAAAATTAAGCCAAATGAAAAATATGTTTTATTAGATGGGAGAATTAAATTTGAGAGCGGTATTGCAGATGCTGTAAAAAAGAGATTTCCAGAAAATGATAATTATTGGAATGAAATGATTGATTATAATAAAATTAAATCAAATTCCTTAATTTTGAGGTATTGGAAAAGAGGGGATAAATTCACACCTTTGGGTATGACGCAAAATAAAAAATTAAGTGACTTCTTTATTGATGAAAAAGTTCCAAATTATTTTAAAAATAATATTCCTCTTCTTGTTTCTAAAAGTGAAATTATTTGGATTTGTGGATATAGAATAAGCAATAATGTTAAGGTTACAAAAAACACAAAAAAGATTTTATGTTTAAAATGTGAATACAATTAACTTTGAGTTTTTTTATGGAAGAATTAGAAGATAAAAACAAAATACAAAACAGGTTATTAAAAAGTAGCGGTAAAAGGGGGAGAGATAGTTATAAAAAAACACGTCAAGACAAAAATAGTCCACATACTGATAAAGAACCAGAATTTCAGTGGAAAAAGGCATTTAAGACCCTGTTTTTGTGGATATTTTTTATTGTAGTGATTTTCTATCTCACTAATCAACTTCAACCCTCAAAGACAGATGAAGCAGTAATTGGTTATGATGAATATTTAGGATTTTTAAAACAGGGAAAAATTGATAGAGGTTATGTGATTAAAGAAGATGACGAATTT
>CAZBIT010000433.1:0-2690 GCA_964491835.1 uncultured bacterium | reverse complement strand
ACGCCACCATCAACAAATTCAGATGTTAATTTTTATTATAATGGAACTACTCAAGGCAGTTGTAAATCGGGATAATGCATCTCCGTATGGAGCGTATGATATGGCAGGAAATGTCTGGGAATGGTGTTTGGATTGGTACGGTTTAAATTATTATTCAAGTTCCCCGGCAAATAATCCTACTGGCCCATCTTCTGGCAGCTACCGCGTGATTCGCGGCGGTAGCTGTTGCCAAAGCATGAGCATTTTGCGGTCTTCTTATCGGAACGGTGAAAACTCCCCGGACGACAGGTTCATCGACCTGGGTTTTCGGGTTGCTCGGGACTATTAGTCTTTTTACTTTTACTCTTTTACTCTATTCAGCTGAGGGCGGATCCGTTTTTGGATACATTCTTTTGGGCAATTTTTAAAAATTTTAGATAAAATTTATAATAATTCAATTATTCTACTGTCTGATTGGAGGATATGTTTAAAGGTATATCAGGAGGCACCCAAAATTGGCATTTTATGACAAAATATAGCAAAAAATGTTAAAAAAATATCCCAACAGCATAAAACCATTGTTAGAGTAAATTGTGTGAAAGATAAGTATAGTGCTAAATGATTTTAAAGTTATAATGTTTCTTCTTCTCTTTCTGATAATTCATCATTAGAAAATTCTTTCATATATTTCCAGTTCATTTCCTTATTTCTGGCTTCATTTATTAAAGATTCCCACTCTTTTTGACTTCTTTTTATTTCAACTATTTTTATTTTTCTTACTGGTTTTTTATTTTTACTATTTTTCATATTATCCCTTTATTTTAAGGATTTTAAAGATAATAAAAATTTTTAAAAAAGCAAGAAAAATTTTAAATCTTAGTTAATAAAGATTATCGGCAAATTTTTTAAATATTTCAATTATTTAATGTCCTTTTATGATGAAAATTAAATTTATTTTTTTAATCAACGTCTAAAATGTTTTTTAACTCTTTCAAAAAATCCTTCATTGTTAACTTTTGGATTTATATTTTCTGAATTTTTTAGTTCTTCCAATGTCTTTTTTTCCTCTTTAGAGATATTGTTAGGTATCCATACATTCACTCTAACAAGTTGGTCGCCTTTTTCATTTCCGTTGAGGTGTGGGATGCCTTTGTTTTTCATTCTTAGTATTTTTCCATTTTGCGTTGCTGGTGGAATTTCAAGAATTGCTTTTCCTGTTAGAGTTGGAACTTCTACTGTTCCTCCAAGAATAGCCATAGGAAAACCAATTTTTAAGTCATACAAAATGTCATATTCATCTCTTTCAAAATATTTGTGTTCGAGTTCACTAATAACCACGATGATATTTCCGTATTCTCCACCTTTTCTACCGGAATTACCTTGACTTCTTAAAGTTAAATAATTGCCGGTTGAAACGCCGGGTGGAATTTTCACATTAATCATAGAGTCCTTTTTCACTCTTCCTTCACCAGAACAATTTTCGCACTTTTGCGTTATGATTCTACCTTCTCCCCCACAGATATGACAAGTTGACACATTAATAATTTGTCCAAAAATGGTATTTGAGATATGTCTAATTTCTCCAGTTCCTCCGCAGGCACTGCAAACTGTTTTTTGGGTTCCGGGTTTTGCACCAGTTCCAGAGCAAACCTCACAATGAACGTATCTTTTTATTTTTATTTTTTTTGTAACTCCAGTGGCAACTTCTTCTAATGTTAAGTCCATTTTAATTTCAAGATCTGAACCTTTTTGTGTGGTGGTTCTTCGTGCTGTTCTTGTTGATGTGCTAAAAAAATCACCAAAACCTCCAAAACCGAAATCACTGAAAAAATCACCAAATGCTGAAAATATGTCTTCTACGTTGCTAAATCCCTCAAATCCCATACTCTTCATACCTTCGTGACCAAATCTATCGTATTTGCTTCTTTTTTCCTGGTCATGAAGAACTTCGTATGCTTCCGCCGCTTCTTTAAACCTTTCTTCCGCTTCCTTATTATTGGGATTTCTATCTGGATGGTATTTCATTGCAAGTTTTCTATATGCTTTTTTTATCTCATCTATGGCAGCATCCCTGCTTACACCAAGCACTTCATAATAATCTCTTTTATTCATAATAAAGTTCTAAAAAAATAAAGATTCTATATAATAAATTTAAACCAAGATTATGTTTATGATTTTACTCTTTTTTAATATAAATAAACTACTTATTTACGACAACTTTTGCGTGTCTTAAAACCTTATCATTAATGAGATATCCTTTTTGAAATTCATCTATGATGATGTTTGATGGTGTTCCTTCTTTTTCCATTAACAATATAGCATCATGTTTTTCAACGTCAAATTCTTTTCCAATGGATTCTATTGGCTGGATTCCTTTTGATTTTAATATTTCTATAAATTTGTTATATATTAAATTAATTCCTTTATAAAAAGTTTCAAAATCACTATTTTCTTTTGGTTTTTTAAGGGATATTTCTAATTCATCCAGAACTTGTAAAATATCTCTTGCGAACTCAGCATTTGCTTTTAAAATTATTTCGGAGAATTCTTTTTCTACTCTTTTTTTATAATTTTCAAAATCAGCCATTCTGCGCAAGAGGTTATCTTTCAATTGGGCATTCTCTTTTAGACTCTCTGAAAGCGCTTCTTCGAGTTCTTTTATTCTGGATTTTCTTTTTTTAGGTTTTTTTAATTCTTGTTCTTTTTCATCA
>CAZBIT010000432.1:0-2691 GCA_964491835.1 uncultured bacterium | reverse complement strand
CAGGGGAGAGGGATTGGAACACCTTAAAGCAGCAGAAGAAAAATATCAGGGTAGGTTTTTACCCACTATTAACGATTATAGAATTGCAGATGGACTGCGGTTCTCTCCTGAAGAACTTGCCGAATGGCAACAACGAGGTGTTGTAGGATATAAAATCTGGGTTGGTGTAACCCCTGCTGTTGATAATCCTGCCAACGAACCGACGTTTACAAAAATGGAGCAGATAGGAATGCTCGGGGCTTCGATTCATATTTCACAGCCATATCCAAGAAATTGTAAAGACCCGGTTAAATATTGGGAATCCATTAACGCCTGGGAAAGAGTCCTTGACAGACATCCTAAATTAGTTGTTGTTAACGCTCATATGATGGATATATTTTATTCTGACGAACAATTGGAATATTTACAGTATTTCCTTGAAACTTATCCAAATGTATATATTGATACAGCAGCAAGATTTAAGGACTTTTACAGTATGACCCATGAAAAAATTCGGGACTTCTTTATTAAATATTCCGACAGAATTTTATTTGGCACGGACATTGGTAATCAACCTCAAAAAGACAAATATCAAGAGGTTGCTGAAGCATATAACAGATGCTTCAAAATTCTTGAAACTGATGCCGTATTCAATTCTGAGTTTTTCCCTCCTGATGTAAAGGGAAAAACGTTAGAAGGTATATCACTTCCTGTTGATGTATTAGAGAAAATTTATTACAGAAATGCTATGAAATTATATCCACGAGTTAAGAATGTATTAAAGAATTTAGGTTATAATGTTGAATAAACATTTTAACTGAATCATAATAAAAAATATTGTGTTTTTATTGATAATTTGTATTATCTTATAACATTAAACTATTAGCAATTCGCTAAACTTAAATCTCTAAAAAAATTATTTAAATCAATACAACTTCAAAGGAGGGATTTATGTTGGATAAAAAATTTACCCGTAGAGAATTTCTTGGTAAAACTGCTGCTGGAATTACGGGTGCGACAGTAGCAATGAGTGCCGTTTCATACAAGAAGATAGCAGGAGCCAATGACCGTATAAATATAGGATTTATAGGTTGTGGAGGGCGCGGTTCAGGGCATCGTCGAATGGTAAAAATGTCAGAGAAGGATAAAAATCTTGGTGTAGTCGCCGTCTGTGATATCTGGAAGGTAAACCGTGAAAAAGCCGCTGAGAGTTGCAAAAAGACGTTTGGTGTAGATGTCAAACAATTCCAATATTCTGAAGATATGCTAAAAATGCCCGAATTGGATGCTGTTATGATAGCTACTGGTGACCACCAGCATGCCAAAGTTTTGGCAGAAGTTGTTAAAGCAGGTAAAGATTGCTATTGTGAAAAACCTATGGCTGTTGATGTCGAAGATGCAAAACTTGCAAGAGCAGCAGTATTGGCATCTAAGCAGGTTGTTCAGATGGGTTCGCAGTGGCTTAGTGAACCGAGTCAAATTAAAGTCCGTGATATTGTCCGTTCAGGAAAATTAGGTCAAATTACCAAAATTGAACAGGTCTGGAATGATAATGGTCCCCGCTGGCACGTACCAGATGACCCAGATGTAAAAGCAATAAGAGAAGAGGATACTGATTGGGAAAGATGGCTGTTAGGAAGACCTTACCGTCCCTTCAACCCTTGGGTATATTTTGAATTTAGGATTTTTCGTGATTTTTCTGGAGGAATTACTTCACAATGGGTGAGTCATGCAATTGGTTTAGTCCATTTTTATACTGATACCGCTATTCCAGATTCAATGGTAGCAAGCGGTGGCATATTTGGTTGGCCTGATATTAGGCAAAATCCTGATACGTTCCAAGCACTTGCAACCTATGACGAAGCAAAATTTTCATACTCCTACACTTCAAATTACGCAAATAGGTTCGGCGACTATTCCTGTATTCGTGGAAAAGATGGGACATTATTTGCCCACGGTGGAGAAGGCAGTCCACGATGGTTCTATATTCCTGAACATCAGAATTTTCCCGGCGGATTTGATTTTTACCAAGGTTTAAAATCAGCAATTGATAGCGGTAAAGCTGAAATAGTTATACCAGATGGATACGAAAAAAAATTACCTCCGGTCAATCTGAGTGATGATAGCAAATTACATTTAGATAATTGGATTGACTGTATAAGAGCAAGAAATCTAAAAACTAATGGCCACATTCACACAGGATTTTGGCATTCAATCGGTTCTATAATGGCAACAAGAGCGTATCGTGAGGGCAAAAAACTTTATTGGGATAGAGAAAAAGAAGAAATTATCGACCATCCACCACATACTGCTTAATAAGTTTATCCAGATATTATAATGTATTTTTACATAGTTCTACAATACCATTTAGTAACCGCTACAGTGAGAATTATACAGACATATTTAAGAATTTAGAAAATTATAGAAATTCAAAATAATATCTATTAAATTGTATTAAAAATACGATATATTTTTGTGAAACATTTGTTGGAGGATTAGTCCTAACAGGTAAGGCAGCGGTCTTGAAAACCGCCGGGAGCAATCCCTTGGGGGTTCGAATCCCTCATCCTCCGCTATAAATTTTAATCTTCACAATAAGTAAATGTGTTATGTTTACATTCTAAAAAGCCTAAAAGATAATAAATTTTGGGGCTTGCCTAGTGTAGTGATTTCTTGATTCTTTAACTAAGAATTCTTATATTGTCATAGAAG
>CAZBIT010000431.1:0-2699 GCA_964491835.1 uncultured bacterium | reverse complement strand
AATGAAAAATTTGGAAATGTTAATCATAATGGAAATTAAATTTCATTATTACATTTATAGGAGAGTAATAATAAAAAATTTCTTTTTTTGATACATCTTTAAAAGAGAAACTGATAAATATTTTTGTTACATAAAATGATTACTAAATAAAACAAACTTTCCAATAAAAATTTAAATCCTACTACCCAATAACCAATCAAATATCATTAAAAATAAGTCGAAACAAAAAGTTGATGTATTTATATAAAAAGTTTAGAGAAAGTTTTTACGACTTAAAAAAATAAAGCAATCAGCATTAAAATGTAGATTTTTTTTTATTATTTGATTATATTATACAATAAAATAATTATTTTTTATCGAAGTGCATAGTAAATAAAAGGAAAAGGGAGATAATGAATAAAAAAATTCATACTCTTTTTTTAATATTTTTGTTTTTTTCTTATAATATAATATTTGCTAATGTTAATACAAAATATGGAAATGAGACATTTGAGTGTTCAGATTTGTTGGTGGAAAACGTTAAATTCTGGATAAATATATTTGCTAAATATGATGTGCATCAAATCGTTTTACACGATAGGGATTATTTGAATATTGTTTACGAAGTGATAGATTTGAGTGAAGAATTTAAAGATGGAAAATACACTACAAAGCAGAGGTCAAAAATCATCGAGAATTATAGAAGTAAATATGTCGATATTATTTCTAATTTAGAAACTTATGGAGGTTTGGGGGAAGATTTGAATCAAGAAGAATATCGAATATTTGAATTGTTTAAAAATATTGATAAAAAAGATAAGTTTTATGTGGCAAAAAGAAATATAAGGGCACAGCAAGGTTTAAAGGGGAAATTTATAGAGGGTTTGATTAATCAAGGTGGTTATATAAGAAAGATAAAAGAGATTTTAAGGGAGGAAGATGTTCCAATTGAGATTTTAATACTTCCTCACATAGAATCGTCGTTTAATGCAAATGCAAAATCAAGATATGGTGCAGTTGGAATATGGCAATTTACAAGACGAACAGGGAGAAGTTATTTACGTATAAATCAATTTGTCGATGAGAGGAAAGACCCGTTTGCTTCCACAAGAGCAGTTGCCAAACTGTTTAGAAGTAATTATGAAAGATTAAAAAGTTGGCCACTTGCTATCCTTGCTCATAATTATGGCGTTAATGGTATTGAACGTGCTGTGGAAAAGCTGAATACTACTGATGTTTCAACGATAATTACAAAATATGAAACCAATAAATTTGGATTTGCTTCTAAAAATTTTTATCCAGAATTTATCGCAGCTCTTGAAGTAGAAAAAAATTATAAAATGTATTTTGGGGAGCTCAATATAAAAGATGATGTAAATTTGGAATCAATACAATTGACTAAAAATACTTCTGTAAATAAACTATTGGAAATTTTTTCAATAGAAAAGGATTTTTTTAAAGAATTAAATCCTCATATAAATAATTCGGTCTATTTTTCCAATGGTTATGTTCCAAGTAGAACAGTTATATATTTGCCTTATGAACAGTATTACACATATAGAGGTGATTATGAGACAGTAAAGGAATATGTTTCTATCAAGGAAAGGACAGTTGTAATTCCTGAAAAAGCACAAATTGCTTTAAAAGATGGAACGTTTAAAGAATCAGATTTGTCTATTTATAAAGATAATGAAATAAATGATTTTTTCTATATTTATGTTAATCCAGAAGAGACAATCTGGAATTATGCAATTTGGTCTGGAGTCTCAGTAAATTCTATTAAAAAAATTAATAACTTAAGAGGGTCTAATTCTTTAAGACCTCTTCAGAAAATAAAAATTCCTCTTGTTCAGGAGAATCAACAAAGGTTTGAAGAAGAACGAAAGAAATATCATAGGAAGATGGAAGAAGAATTTTTTAAAATCCATAGAATTGAAAGTTTGATGGAACATACAGTTCAAAAAGGAGAGAATATCTGGGGAATATGTTATCAGGTTTACGGAGTCCCATTGTGGCTTATATCAAAATATAATGACTTGGAAAAATTGATAAAAGTAAAACCGGGTGATGTAGTAATCATTCCCATTTTAAAAAAGGAAGTGTAGGAATGAATACTTTGAAAATTATATTTGATTTAAATTATGATTGATTTTTTTTACATTCATTTTAAATATATTTCAATTAATTATAATTGGAGGAAAAAGAAATATGAAGATTAAAGAGAAAATTGAAGGAGATGTTGCAGTTTTGCAAATTAGCGGGAAATTAATGGGAGGCCCAGAAACACAAGAACTTCACGACCATATTAAAGGTCTTATAGCAGATAACATAAAAAAGATTGTAATTGACCTTTCAAAAGTTAAATGGATGAATAGTTCAGGTTTAGGTGTTTTAATGGCAAGTTATACGACTGTAAAAAATAAAGGGGGTGAACTCAAACTTGCTAATGTAACTGAAAAAGTAAATAACCTCCTTATGATTACTCAATTAATAACGATTTTTAAAACATTCGAAACTGTTGAAAGGGCAGTGGCAAGTTTCAAAAATTAATACTTTAAGCGTTTAATTTATAATCATAATATGTACTGTTTTATCAAGGATTTCAATACTTTTTTTTGTTGAAATTTGAGGATATACAAATCCTAATTTTTTAATTAATCGACATTTACATTTTATAAGTTAAGTATTTGTTGATGTTTTTTTGTCTTTTAATTATCTTT
>CAZBIT010000430.1:0-2711 GCA_964491835.1 uncultured bacterium | reverse complement strand
TCAGGAGTTCTATCAGTTTCCTTAAGCCATTCACTAATGACAGCGCTCATTTTGCTCAGGTCAACATCTTTAATCTTGAAAAACGTCCCCTTAACATAAGGTTTAATACATATAACGCCTATGCCTTTTTTCTTCGCTACTGGAAAAACCTCTTCTGCCTTGTTTGTTATATAACTATAAGGAATATAAAGAGCATCTACTTCTGGAATCTCTTCTATCATTTGTAATAGGTCTTTTGGATTATGGTTGGATATAGCAAAGAATCTTGCCTTACCATCTTTTTTAAGAATGTTGAATGCCTCAACTCCTGCTCTTATTCCTTCTCTATGATACGGGTTGGACCAGGTAGTTAATCTAAAGATATCGACATAAGTAGTTTTTAATGCTTCAATATGCCTGTCAACCTCATCTATAGTATCTTTTACTATTTTTTTAATTAAATTATTTTTTGCATTTTCGTAAGCATTTGTATCTGCTACTAAATGAACCGTCTCTCTTTTTATTTTAAGTTCCGACAAAGCAATTCCAATTTTTGCACTTTCATACACTTCATTTGAATCGAAAAAGTTTATACCTAATTTGTATGCCTCTCCTATAACCTCATTTCTACGTTCCTGCCTATCTGAACCTTTCTCTTTCCATCCAACACCATCATAATGACCACCTAAACCAATTTCTGAAATTTTCAGTCCTGTCCTTCCAAGAACTCTGTATCTCATTTTACCAATTTTTTTATCCTCTGTTCTCTCCAAAATTTTTGAAAGATTGTTAATATCTTTTGAATCTAATTTGGCACCCAAAGCCACAAATGAAACATTTTTTATAAATTGCCTTCGATTCATAGAAAATAAATCCCTATTATTTAATTTGTTTGACATTTATATCCTCCAATTAAATATACTTTTAAAATTCAGAAACAAATTACTTAAAACACCAATCTATAATTGTACCTATATTATCGTATGAGGGAAGAACATTTATATTTTCTGAAACGTTTTTAAAACTAAAAACCGAACGTGGAAATTTAAGTTCCTGCTCGATGAGTTCATTTGTTGCAGGTTCGAGCATTTGGTTCTTTAAACCTGCAAGAAGAACTTTTCTCGGAGCAACACATCCTATAAGGTCAGGCAAATCATAAGCAGTCAATGCACCAGCGACTATACTCGAATAATCACTTTCATAAAAACCACCTAATCTATTTCTCACAATATCAAATTTATAAGCTTCATTCATTACAACTGACCTGTATGATATAATCGAACCCAATAGACCTATACTTTTTATTGATTCATCAAAAGCGGCTGCATGGAGTAGTGGAAGGCACATATCACCAGTTGCAATGGCACCAATTTTTTCTTTATTAACATTATCGCAAGTTTTTAAAAAGTTTGCCACCCTTACTACATCACCCGCTTGAATACCAACAACGCTTCTACTTATAAGAACACCAATCATAGCATCTTTAAATAGATGGACGGATGGACGGATAAGAGTGGAATCTGTTTTTGTCTCACCAATCCCCAAAAGGTCGGGTGCCGCAACTATGAATCCCTTCTTAACAATCTTTTCAATTTCTCCACCAGTTGATGCTTCTGCAATTTTCCCCTCCGGATGAATATAAATTACAGCAGGGAACTTCTCATTACCATTAGGGATAAATAAGTGCAAGGGTATTACATAATCCCCTTCACCAGATAAAACATACATCTCTATACAATATCCATTTCTTTTGTATCTACCGCAGAAAATCGGTTTATTTTCACACAACGGAACAGCATATCCAGAGAGTTCTATTGCTTTTATTTTGACATTTGCAAGATGCTCTTGAATATTGTTTCTCGAATTTTCTAATTTTTCAATCAATCCTTGTGATTCTTTTTTATTGAGAGTAGAAACATTTTCTCCACCCAAATAAGTTTTAATTTGACCCGTTGGAGTAACATTTAATTCATTGGAATTCAACATCTCAACCTCTAATTCCCTTGGGTCGCCAGGAAAATTTAAATGTTTTTGGAAAAATGCATACGTTGCCTCATTATTCTTTCTTGTAAAAGAATGAGTACTATCATCTTCGGATATCTCTATGTTTTCTTCTTTTCCAAATGCTTTATATGCCATTTTTATTTCCTCATACATCTCGCGGAATCCCTGAATATTCAAATAGTCCCTCGTTGTAAATACCATAAGAGTTGGTTTTGGAGCACGTAGTTCGACAAGGTCGGCAAACGTAATTCCATATACAAATCCGTGATAAAAATTCGATTCTGCATCCTGAACGCCATTCGATTCTAAAAGTCGTCTCGAAACGGTTGCCCAGTCCAATGGAACTGCGACTTTTATTCTATCATCAAACGCTCCCATATATGATGATATTGTCCCACCTCCAGAAAGTCCTGTTACACCAAGATTTTCCGGGTCAACTTCTTTTCGGGTCAACAGATAATCAATTGCTCTTATTCCATCCCAGATAAAATATTTCGCACATGAAAAACCCGATAAGAAACACTGATATCCAAAATAACTATGCTCTAAAACACTGTATCCAACGGAAGAACTTTTAATTTTAGGGTCGTAATATTGAACTATTTCTCCCTGACCAATTGGGTCTATTGCAAAAACTATGAACCCCTTTTTTACAAGGTTTTGTATGACTATTTGATACCATCCTTCTGCTCTGAATGACTCTTGAGTATGTCCAATTAGTTTAAGAA
>CAZBIT010000429.1:0-2733 GCA_964491835.1 uncultured bacterium | reverse complement strand
AATTTTGTGTTTGCAGATATCATTCCTGAAAGTGCATCTGACATTCCAGCAGATGCAATAAAAACCAACGGTTCAATACTATTTTCATACGTTTTAATTATTTCCAATAATTGTTCAGGAGTTTTGTGGGCTGAACTGATATGAATTCCCGAATTTATGCCAAATGATTCCAATTCACTTTTAATCTTTTTCGCCCAATCCAAATCTTTATCAGAGGCAATTATTAAAGGCACAAAACAACCTTTTATATACCCCTTTTTCTTAAGATTATAAACAATTCTCTTTTTAATGGGAAATTGATAAAATTCAAATTCTTTTCCCGTGATTTTCTCGTAAATAGATATATACCTTCTTGAAACTTCAACAATCATATCGTCTGGCATTATTGGTTGTTCACCATCCCCCATAAAACCTTGTTCTCTCAACCATTTTCTTACATATTCTTTATCCTGATATTTTGTATCTTTTTCCCAGAAACGTGAAGAATCGGGTGTATGAATTTCATCTATTAGAATTAATCTTCCATCTACCATACCGAATTCATATTTTGTATCTACAAGCGTCAAACCTCTTTTTTTAAGAATTTCTTCACCTCTTTTGAAAAGTTCTATTGCAGTTTCCTCAATCGTCGAATAAACATCTTCAGGGATAATATTTTTTTCGATGATTTCTTCACGAGAAATTTCTTCATCATGCATATTCACTGCTTTCGTTGTAGGTGTAATAATTAAATCAGGAAGTATCTGGTCTTCTTTTAAATTATCCGGTAGTTTAATCCCACTGACCTCTTTTTTCTTTATATATGACCTCCACGCTGACCCTGAAAGATACCTTCTAATTACAACTTCAACAACAATTGGCGTGGATTCTTTAACAACCATAACGTTTGGGTCTGGAACGTCCAACAGATGATTTTCAACGATATCTTTTGTCTGTTCAAACCAAAATGCTGTTAGGAGATTTAAAACTTGACCTTTAAATGGTATTCCCCTTATTAGAATTCTATCAAAAGCAGAAATCCTGTCGGTTGTAACCATCACCCTTCTTTTTCCAGAAATATGATTATCCCTTACTTTGCCAGAGTAAAGTTTCCCAAGTTCTGGAATATAACCACTCTTCATTACGTTACTTATATTTTCTCGTATGCTGTCTTCTTTGGACATTTTCTTACCTTTATTCTTTCTTTTTCAAAGATTTTTGCCTCATCAGAATATGGTTCATAATTACCATCAAGACATGCTTTACAAATATTTTCACCAAGAACGTTCGACAAACTTTTCAAATCTTGATAAAAAAGTAGGTCAGAACCTATTGTTTTCCTTATTTCATCTTCACTTTTGTGAAAAGCAATCAATTCAGATGAAGTAGGAAAATCTATTCCATAAAAACAGGGATATTTCAATGGTGGGCAAGTGGCAACAAAGTAAACCTTTCTTGCACCCGAATTTCTCAATAAATTAATAATTTTTTTAGAAGTAGTCCCTCTCACTATACTATCATCAACAACTATTATATCCTTTCCAGAAATCTCAGAATATACAACATTTAATTTTAATTTTACTGCATTTTCTCTTTCCTTTGGAGAACTCATTATAAATGTTCTTCCGATATATCTATTTTTTATTAATCCCTCACGGTAAGGTATCTTGAGTTCCTCAGAAAGGCTCAAAGCGGCTGTTCTACTTGTATCAGGAACTGGAACTATGAGGTCTGCTTTTATTCCTTTTAGTTTTTTTGCAAGTTCTTTTCCAAGGGATAATCTTGCTTTATAAACTGATAAACCATTTATAACCGATTCAGCCCTTGCAAGATATACCCACTCGAACATACAGTGTTTTTCTTTTAAATTCGTCAAAACTTTTGAATGAATTTTCAGATTTTTGTCAATGAATACTACTTCACCTGCTTTTAAATCTCTTTCAACTTTATATCCTAATGAATGAAAAACTACATCTTCTGAGGTAAAGGCATAACTTGTTTCTCCATTCAATACTCTCTTCCCAATAACCAAAGGTCTTATGCCTCTGGGGTCTTTGAAAGCGAACAATCCTTTATCCCCTACTATTCCAACTACTGAATATCCACCAATTGCTTTTTTATAAATTTCTTTGACTCCTCTAAAAACGACTTCTTCAGAAAAATTACTGGTTGTAAGTTTATCACTGAAAAGATTAAGAATTAATTCGAGGTCATTATCCGTATACGTAATTCTTCTTTTTTTCTCCTTTAAATATTTTTTAAGGGAAAAGCAATTGATAACATTCCCATTATGGGCCATTCCAACTCCATAAGGATAGGTAAGAAAAAATGGTTGAGTATCAGAATAACTAAAACCTACTGTTGGATATCTGTTATGTCCAATCCCAATATTACCGGGGAGTTCTTCAATATCTTTTTTAGTAAAAACTCTTTCAACAAGTCCTAACCCTTTTTTGATGTAAAAATTTTCCTTGAATGTAAGAATACCTGCTGCATCCTGTCCTCTATGCTGTAGGTTTAGCATCCCTATAAAAAGATCTTCTGCTACACTCTGACTACCTATTATGCCAATTATTCCACACATTTTCCTTTATCCAAAATTTAGTTATTATAAAAATATTTTTTAAAAATTGTTCCGCAAAATATAAAAATATTAATACAATAAATTTAACAAAACAAAATAAACTATTTATTATAAAAAATCAATAATAAAATATTTAGTTTAATTATTTTTATAATTTATTATTATATTTG
>CAZBIT010000428.1:0-2751 GCA_964491835.1 uncultured bacterium | reverse complement strand
TTTCTTCCATTTTAATATATTACTAATGAAAAATAAAAAAATCTATTATTTCCTGATTTTATTTTTTAAATGCGTAAAGAGTTTATAATCGTTTTCAGATATAAATAAAAATGCCATCAAAAACAATCCCATAAAAGAAAACATAATTCTTCTTGATAAAACTATATCTCTTGCAATAAATTTAAAATCAACCTGATGTTCACCAGCAGGGAAAAATCCACCTTTCCATAGATAATTTACTTTATATATTTCCACTTCCTTTCCATCAATATAACAGTGCCATCCTGGATGGTAATTATCCGAAACAACTAATAAACCAGGTGAAGAGGATTTTATTTTAAAATTATATTCACCAAGCCCTTTTGAATAATATTTATCCTCATTTAGAAAAATAACTTCAACAGAATCATCTGTATTTATTTTTTGATATTCCTTTGGGGGTTCTTTTTCAATGACTGCTGTATTATATAAATTAACAACACCACCATTTACCATTGAAAAAACCTTATTTTCATCCTTCTCAACTATCCAATTTTTTCTTACATAATAAAAAGGAAGGGCACTTTTGTTTAGATAAACTTTCACACCATCTTTTAAATAAACTTGTTCAAACAAACCCTGCGGAAAATCCCTAACTGACACTATATACTTAACATCTAAAAGATTTAAACTATTAAAATTAAGATTTCTTAATATATTATCGTATCTCCATAATGTAAAATCTATAAAACCGGTGACCATATTAATACCTGTATATTCAAATTTATTAAAAATCCTATCATTTTGAACAACGTGGTCTGGAAAAACCCTGTATGCAGTTCTATCATACTGCTTAATGAATTCGTATGCTTCAATATTTTGTTGCTGTTTTTCATATTGGCGTGCATTTTCTAATGGTATTGTCGCAAGAAAATCTTTATCTATCCTCCAAGTATCGATTATAATCATTGGAATAAGAATAAGCGACAAAATTTCTACACCTACTCTTTTCTTCCAATAAAGATAAACACAAATAAAAAGAACAAGAATATTAATAAGAAGAATAAATGACCCTTTTGTAATATTAGGAATATTCAAATTCATAACGTCTATTTTTTGTTGAGGGATATTTGAGTAAAAAATACTGTTCCAAATCGAAATTATGCCTTTTGGAAAAATAATAAATAAAAGTGATATAAATCCTACTATACTTAATATCATATAAGCGATTTTAAATTTTTCTTCACCCTCTTTAAACTTATTTACAAGATATTCAAGTGCAATTCCAGCCATAACCATAGCAGAAAAATAGGTTAGAAATGTTATCATAGCAGGACCACGCAACCTCTTCATCCCGGGAAGAATATGATAAAAAAGTTTATAGAAAGGTGTATGTAGTCCAAGAGCAAAAACTATAGAAAAAATAAATAAGAAGAAGAAAAATAATATGTTTTTATTTTTTCTTAAAAAAATCAAGGAAATAATCGATAATAATATTATTATTGAGCCAAAGTATTCAGTATTTATTTTAAATGCATTCCTTCCCCAATAAAATTCTTTATAATTTACAAATTCTGGGATTAAAAGAGAAAAAATTTCTTCTGGATGCAGAGACCACGAAGACCCAATATTAATTCCAACACCTTCTTCTTTTTTCCCATCAACAAAGGTATATGCCCGTTTTGAAACAGTTGAAGTGTTAAGATATTGTGGTAAAAAGCATCTTGCACTCAATCCTAAACCAATTATGACAGCAAATCCATAAAGAAGAATCTTTCTTATTATTAATTTAAAATTCTCTTTATTTTTTATTATAATTATCAATTTAAAGATAAAATAAAAACCGGAAGCCAAAATAGAAAAATATGCGAATTGTAAGTGAGCGGTTCCAATAGCAAGAGCGATACAGCCACCAAGATATAGAAAATATCTGAACTTCCCTTCATTCATTCCTTTTTCAATATTCAGAAATATTAAAGGCAAAATGGCAATAACACCCATTTTCGAATAATGGAGGGCATAAGTTAATGACATAAACATCGGTGCAAACATATATGCCACGCCGATTATAAGAGCATTACTATTTCTTAATCCCATAACTCTCATATATAAGAACATAAATAAACCGGCACAGAAAGTCAGTAATATCAGCCATAGTGCTATAACCTGATTATCTTTAAAAAATATTAAAGCAAAGTTGGAAAAAATTCTCGTAGTATATTCCATAAGTGCCAGTGCTCTTGGATGCCCACCCATTAGCATATTTTCCCATACCATCTGTTCCTTAAAAGGATTATTAAAATATTCTATTGAACCGCCCCCTCTTCCGTATGAAACAGGACCACCCTCAGTAGAAACCAAAACAACTTGTTGAAAAATTAACTTGTTGAAATAAATTACGCTCAATAAAAGAAAAATTACTACTGGAATCCAGCGAATCTTCAATATATCATCTATCTTTTTAGAAATAGATATTTTTTTGGATTCAATTTTAACTGCTTCTTCACTAATTTTTTTCTTTTTCTTCTTTTTCCCCATTATTTATTTCCTAAAAATTTATCTGCCTTTTCTAATATTTTAATTACTTTCAAACCACTCTCCCCATTCGTGATGGGTTTTTCTCTTTTTTGAATACACTCGATAAAATGTGCATCTTCCAATTTCAATGGCTCATCAGTATCAAGTTTAGGGATTAAAACATCACCAGACCTCAAAGATATATATTCCTTATAACTGTCATAATTTCTATTTTCAACTCCTTTGTCATAAATT
>CAZBIT010000427.1:0-2754 GCA_964491835.1 uncultured bacterium | reverse complement strand
TTATTATATATCGATATTATTTTGATATAATATACGCTTTTGCATTAAAATAAGTTCCATTTTTGCTTTATTTTAAAACATTTTATTATTCCTAATATTTCACAATTTGACAAACAGACGTTAATTTAAAACTTTTTTTGTAGAACTAACAGACATTATATCAGAAATTTTTTTAAAATTACAATAATAAATAACACGATTATTGGAGAAATATCTAATATTCCACCTATAGGAGGAATTATTTTTCTGACTGGATTTAATACAGGTTCTGTTAATCTATAAATTAAGTATTGAAAATTAGAAGGATTTTGGGGGTTGACCCATGAAAATATTACTCTTATAATTATAATTATTAAATATAAATCTAAAACTCGTGAAATGAACAATGACATTTATTCTCCAAAATGAAATGATAAAATATAATTAAACAAATAAAAATTTTGTAAAATAAGGTCAAATTTAAAATCCTCTTGCCGCACTCATTATATTCCACATTGGCAAAAATATTCCAAGTGCAAGAAGCAATACCATTGCACCAATTGAAACTGTTAGCATTGGTTCGATGAGTGCAACAAGATTTTCAATCATATAATTAACTTCAGAATCATAGTGTTCAGAAACATTTTTAAGCATTTCATCAAGAGCACCTGATTGTTCCCCCACAGCAATCATTCTTATTACAAGTGGTGGAAAAAGTTTGCTTTCTTGGAGCGGTTTTGAAATCCCTCTTCCCTTTTCAATATTTTGACCCACTTTTTCAAGCTCGCGTCCTATGTATGCATTTCCAATGGTTTTTGAAACAATTTCCATAGTTTGCAGAATTGGAAGACCACTTTTATTAAGGGTTTCAAACATATGTGCAAATCTTGACATCGAAGTTTTTAAAAAGAGACTTCCAAAAACAGGAAATTTTAATTTCACCCTATCCCACACAATTTTTCCCGAAGGAGTTTTTACATACACAAGAAATAAAATAACCAATGCAAAAATAGTTCCAAATACTAAATACCAATAGTTTTTAATGACATTACTCGTATTAAGAAGAATTTTTGTTGGAAGGGGCAATTCTGCACCTGCTTGAGCAAACACATCAACAAATTTCGGAACAACAAAGGTCATAAGAATGGTAAAAGCCACAATCATTAATGTGATAACAATGATAGGATAACGTATCGCACCCTTTAATTTTGATTTTATTTCTTCCTCATAAGTCATTAAATTTCCCAATCTGAAAAGAACCTGGTCAAGAACACCACCTGTCTCCCCCGCTCTAACCGTATTAACATAAAGTTCATTGAATACATCGGGGCATTTTGATAGAGAATTAGAAAAATTGCTACCTGCCTCAAGGTCTTCTCTTATTCTATTAATTGTCTCTTTTAAAGTTGGGTTATCAGTTTGTTCCGAGAGCGCTTCAAGAGAAGATATAATTGGAACGCCCGCTTTCAATAAAGTAACCATCTGTTTCGTGAAAGTAATCACTTCTTCTCGTTTGACTTTTCTTCTTAAACTGAAAACAATACCCCGACCTTTTTTCTCAATAATTTTCAAAGGCATATAATTTTGTTTGCTGAGATATTCAGAAACAGCTCCAGGATAACCCGCTTCCATTGTTCCCGTCACCGTTTTACCTAAATCATTTATCGCTTTATATTCAAAAATAGGCATTAAGATATACTCCAATATTAAATATAATAATATATAATATTTTTTTTAATCAGTCAAGGATTTTCAAATTTTTAAATAAATCAATTATTTATTAAAAAATTAATTAAAGATTTTTTATTGACTTTATATAAAAATTTTAATAAATTTGAAGGTTAAAACAATCAAAAAAGATAAAAACTTTTTGCATAATGACCTGACATAAAACGTTTCAATTTGATTAATGGTCAAAAAAAAAACAACTATTTTGAATGCAACTGGACTTCACGCTCGTCCTGCTGCAACGTTAGTAAAACTGGCTTCAAAATTTTCTTCCAAGATATTTTTGCAAAAAGATAGCGTTGAGGTCAGTGCAAAAAGCATTATGGGGGTGATGAGCCTCGGTGCTGAAATGGGTAGCAAAATTCTTATTATTGCTGATGGTGAAGATGAAGAAGATGCTTTAAAACAAATATACAATCTAATTAAATGCAAATTCGGTGAAGAAAGCTAATCAATATGATAAATTTAAAAGGAAAAGCAGTATCCCCGGGAATAGCAATTGGGAAATTATTTCTCCTTGACGAAGACCAAATCCAAATTCAGGGCAAAACTTTATCAGACGAAGATGTTGAGAAAGAAATTATCAATTTTTTCAATGCTATTAAAAATACAGAAGAAGATATATTAAAAATAAAAGAAAACGTCGAAAAGAACTTAGGTACACCATACGGAGAAATATTTGATACACACCTTATGTTTCTTAAAGATAAATTGCTTTTAGATAATACGATTTCTGAGATGAGAAAAACAAGAAAAAGTTCCGATGAAGTATTTTACAGAATAATGAAAAAAACACAGGAGTCATTGATTTCCACAAACGACGAATACTTGAAGGAACGTGCTTCAGACATAAGAGACATCAAGAGAAGGGTAATAAGAAAAATACAAGGAGATGACAGGTTATGCGTTCATCAGATTAATGAAGAAGCCATTGTTGTTTCTCACGAATTAACACCGTCTCTTACGGTTAATTTGGATAAATCCAAAATTCTTGGATTCGTAACCGAACTTGGTGGTAGAACTTCACACGCAGCAATACTTGCAAGA
>CAZBIT010000426.1:0-2757 GCA_964491835.1 uncultured bacterium | reverse complement strand
AGACCACATCGTAAAAACGCTTAAAAATGCCATTACATATAATCGAATTGCTCATGCATACTTATTTTCTGGACCAAGGGGCATCGGAAAAACTTCCACCGCAAGAATCTTGGCAAAATCTTTAAACTGTGAAAATGGACCCTCTACCGAACCCTGTAATAAATGTTCCAACTGCATTGAAATAACCGAAAGCAGAAGTTTAGACGTATTGGAAATCGACGGTGCCTCAAACAGAGGCATCGATGAGATAAGGAATCTCAGAGAAAACGTTCGATATATGCCAATCAAGAGCAAATATAAAATTTACGTCATCGATGAAGTGCATATGTTAACAGAGCAGGCATTCAATGCTCTTTTGAAAACGCTTGAGGAACCACCCGCAAGCGTAATATTCATTTTTGCCACGACTCAACCATACGACGTTCCTTCCACCATTCAATCAAGATGTCAAAGATTTGACTTTAAAAGAATTCCATTATCTGAAATTATTAAACAATTAAAAGTCATTTGTGATTCTGAGGGCATTATAATTGATGAAAATTCTCTTTTAGTGATAGCAAAAAAATCAGATGGAAGTATGCGAGATTCTCAGAGCGTTCTTGACCAAATCGCTTCATTTAGCGGTAATAACATATCATTTGATAAGGTCGTAGACGTCCTTGGCATAGTTGAACAGGAAATCTTCTTTGAAATAACCGACAATATATTAAAGAAAAATCTGAAGGAAGGATTGAGGTTATCTCAGAAAATCATACTTGAAGGTTATGATTTTGAAGAATTTTTTAATGGTTTAATAGAGCACTTCAGAAATCTATTAGTAGCGAAGATAACAAATTCTTCTGAACTTATAGAAACGTCTGAAAATTATAAAAATAGATATATTAAAACTGCTTCCAACTTTACAGAAGATGACATCTTACGACTCATCTCAATTGCTACAACAGCAGAAGCATCAATCAAAAGAAGCCAACTGTCAACAACCGTTATGGAAACTGCTTTAATGAAAATGTTTAGAATTGACCGAAGCGTTGACATTGAAGATTTAATTAGAAAAATAGACAAACTTAAAGAAAATATCACGGAAGAATCGGAGCAATTTCATATTCCTTCAAAGACAGAAACTCTCAGTTTATTTAATAGTCATAGAAAAGAAGTTGACACCGATAAAAAACTATACGGCGAAAAAACTGAAAAACCACCAACCGTAAGCGAACAATCTTCAAAACCAAAACAATCTTACGATGACATAACACTTGAATATATTCTTGATAAATGGGACGACGTAATAAAAAAATTTGAAACAGAAAAACCTTACATCAGTGCCTTCTTAAAGGATGGAAAACCAACAAAATTATACGAAAACAGTATTGAAATATCATTTCAAGAAGAAAACGGATTTAAAACTACATCTCTAAAAAACAATAACAATCTTATCGTAAAGATATTTGAAGAAATTTTTCACAAAAAATTCATTATAAAATATAATATTGATAAAAGTATGCGTCCAAATTCTCATCAAAATCAAACAAAAGAAAACCATTCGAACTCGTTTGACAAACTTAAAGAAAAAGAGCCAATCATTAACGATATTATGACAATATTCGACTGTAAGGTTAAAGACGTAAAAAATTTAAAAAATAATAATATGTGAGGAAATCGTTAAATTCATTTGGTATATAAAAGGAGGGTTGCTATTATGGTTAAAGGCAAAATGTCAAGCATATTCAAACAGGCAGCAAAGATGCAGGAAAATCTTGAAAAAGCACAGGAAGAACTTTTAAATATAACGGTCGAGGCATCTTCTGGAGGTGGGATGGTAACCGTAACTGCAAATGGAAGACAGCAAATTTTATCCATAAAAATTGACCCGGAAGTCATTAATTCAAGCGACCCAGAAATGTTAGAAGACCTTATCGTCGCAGCAGTCAATCAGGCAATTGAAAAATCAAACGAAATTGCTACCGAACATATGTCAAAAATCACAGGTGGATTATTATCCAATCTCCCGGGAAATTTTAAATTCCCAGGGCTTTTACCTTAAACATTTTTCATTTTATAACAAACAATATGTCACCAACAAATTCAATAGAAACTTTAATAGATAAACTTTCAAAACTCCCGGGTATTGGAAAAAAATCAGCAAGGAGAGTTGCGTATTACTTATTGAATGCATCTAATGAAGAGGTCATTACCCTTGCACAGTTAATATCCAATATTAAGGAAAAGATGCGATTTTGCTCGGTATGTTATAACATATCCGAATCCGAATTATGTAATATATGCTCGAATTCACAGCGAGACCATTCTTTGATTTGTGTGGTCGAACAGGCAAACGACATTCTAATCATTGAAAAAACCAACGAATATAAAGGATTATACCACGTTTTGGGAGGAGTTATATCACCCTTGGACAATGTTGGTCCGGAAAAACTAAAAATCAAAGAACTTTTAGATAGAACTGAAAAAGACATCAAAGAAGTGATAATTGCAGTAAACCCAAGTAGTGAAGGAGATGCAACCATTCAATATTTATTGAAACTGCTTAAACCGAAAGTGCCAAAAATCTCGATACTCGCAAGAGGCATTCCTGTCGGTGGGGATTTAGAATATTCCGACCAGGTAACAGTGGCAAGAGCGATAACAGGTAGGGTGGATATATAAAACGAATTCATTATTAAATATTTAATTACCTCAAAAAAGGACACCATAAGAGCAATTCATAAATTTCCCATATATAATCATTACCGCGTTATTATA
>CAZBIT010000425.1:0-2776 GCA_964491835.1 uncultured bacterium | reverse complement strand
ATAACTAATTCTATTAATTTTAAATAACTTATATATCTTAAAATTTCCGTAGAAATTCTTTCCTTAATTCCTCATTTTATATTTTTTCGAAAAATTTTAAAAAATTTCTTGACAAATAGATATAGTTTTATTATATTTCCCACCAATTTAGTAGGTAAAGTATGAATACTTATTGAATTTAATTATATTTTTAAATAAATTTTATTGATAAAAGGGGTGAGAAATTTATGATGAGAATTTCTACGAAAGGGCGTTACGGAGCAAGGTTAATGTTAGACCTTGCAGTTCATTATGAGGATGGATATGTTTTTTTGAAAGATGTTAGTAGAAGGGAAGAAATATCCGAAAAATATTTAGAGCATTTAATTCCGCCTCTGAAGGCAAGTGGATTAATCAGTTCAAAACGTGGGGCACAAGGGGGATATAAACTTGCTCGTGACCCGTCTGATATTACGTTAAAAGATATAATTTTGGCACTCGAAGGGTCAATTTCCCCAAGTGAATGTGTAAATGTCTCTTCAATTTGTAATAGGGCTCAATTTTGCGTTACACGTGATATTTGGAAGGAATTAGAAGAAAAAATTTTGGTAACTTTAGAATCCATAACTTTGAAAGATATGGTGGAAATGAAAAAGGAAAAAGGGGAAGTATCTCTTATATACAGCATTTAGAAATGCGGCATATAAAAATGCTTCTTATAATGCGTAAGGATTTAAGGATTTTTTTAACGAAATTGATTTCTGATTGGTTTTAGGAATAGTATTAACTTGTTTAAAAAATAAGATTTGGAAGGAGGTTATTAGAAAAATGAATATAGCAAACGATATTACAAAACTGATAGGGAATACTCCATTAGTAAAACTGAATAGAATAGGTGGTGAGTTAGAATCTTTTTTGGTAGCAAAACTTGAAAGTTTCAATCCTTTATCAAGTGTTAAGGATAGGATTGGGGTTTCAATGATTGATGAAGCAGAAAAGCAGGGGTCTATTAAAGAGAATACCATAATAATAGAGCCAACAAGTGGCAATACTGGAATTGCTCTTGCGTTTGTCTGTGCGGCAAGGGGCTACCGATTAATATTAACGATGCCGGAAACATTTTCTGTTGAAAGGAGACAATTATTATCGATATTCGGTGCGGAAGTTGTCTTAACTCCGGGTGCAGAAGGAATGACCGGAGCGGTCAGAAAAGCGGAAGAACTTGTAAAAAATACACCAAATTCTTTTATGCCCCAGCAATTTAAGAATCCTGCAAATCCAAAAATACATCGGGAAACTACTGCAGAAGAAATATGGCGGGACACCGATGGAAAGGTGGATATTTTAATAAGTGGTGTAGGAACAGGAGGAACAATTACAGGTGTTGCGGAGGTAATTAAGAAAAGAAAACCTGAATTTAAGGTGATTGCGGTTGAACCCGCTGATTCTCCTGTCCTTTCTGGTGGAAAGCCGGGTCCTCATAAGATTCAGGGAATTGGAGCAGGTTTTATTCCAGCAGTTTTGAGAGTAGAATTAATAGATGAAATAATAAAAGTGGCAAATGAGGATGCAGGGAAGTTTGCAAGAAGATTGGCAAAGGAAGAAGGAATACTTGCTGGTATATCTTCGGGTGCGGCTGCCTTTGCAGGAGTGGAAGTAGCAAAAAGAAAAGAAAATAAAGATAAACTCATTGTCGTTATATTACCCGATACGGGAGAACGATATCTAAGCACGTGGGTTTTTAAAGAATAATTTTATAAAATAATTTAATTTTAAATTGTTTTTAATATTTTATTTAAATTTTTATTAAATTTAACGTTATATTATGAAATAAATTCTAAAAAAATGATAGATGCCAAAAATCATCTTTCAATCAATCTTGAAGTTTCGGGAGGGATAAAAAATGTTTAAAAGATTAAAAGAAGACATTCAAACTGTTTTTGCAAAAGACCCTGCTGCGAGGAGCGTATTGGAAGTAATAGTTTGCTATCCTGGACTGCACGCCATCTGGATGCACAGAATAGCCAATTTTTTCTGGAGACATAAATTTTTCTTTACAGGAAGATTTATTTCACATATTAATCGTTGGTTGACGGGGATTGAGATTCATCCGGGAGCAAAAATTGGGAGAAGATTTTTTATAGACCATGGAATGGGCGTTGTCATAGGAGAAACTGCAGAGGTTGGAGATGATGTTTTGCTTTTTCAGGGGGTTGTTTTAGGGGGTAGAAGTTTTGAAAAGAAAAAGAGGCATCCGACGCTTGGGAATAATGTTGTTGTTGGTGCGGGAGCGAAAATTTTAGGGCCATTAAATATTGGAGATGGTGCGAAAATTGGTGCTGGAAGCGTCATATTGAGCGATGTTCCTCCAGGAGCAACCGCAGTCGGTATTCCTGGAAAGGTTAGAATGGGGCTTTCTGCTAAATTGATGGAAGATATAGAATATGGAAAACTTCCAGACCCTTTAATCAGTGCTATCAGATTTATAAGGGAAGAACAGGAGAAACTTGAGAAAAGAATTAAGGATTTAGAATCTCAGGATGGTAAACCTTTGGAATCTGAAAAGAATTTAGAAAGGAAAGAAGGCGAAAGAAAAAATCTTTAAAGGAATAAAATATTATAGGAGGGTGCTGAAAAAGGTAAAAATGTCAGGTCTTTTTAATATAAGTTAAGTAACGGTCGTATGTCATTCCCGTGAAAACGGGAATCTAATTTTCAAAAAATATTTAAATTATATTGTGTCTGGATTCCCGCTTGCGCGGGAATGACGAGATAAAATATAATATTTTTTACCATA
>CAZBIT010000424.1:0-2777 GCA_964491835.1 uncultured bacterium | reverse complement strand
CAGAGATCTGAGAATGTGCAAAATAAATAATGTGACTAAGCATAGATGATTGACTTTATAAGATGAAAATGTCAACATCAAAAATAATACTTTATTTTGCATAAGAAACGGACCTATATTCTCTAATCACCGTAACTTTGACCTGTCCGGGATATTCCATTTCCTTTTCAATTCCTTGTGCAATGTCTTGTGAAATTTGAAATGCTTGAAGGTCATCCACCTTTTCTGGTTCCACAATGACTCTAATTTCACGACCGGCTTGAATAGCATAGGTTTTAGATACACCCTTAAAAGATTCAGCCAATTTTTCAAGTTGTTCCAATCTTTTAATATAACCTTCTAACGTTGCTCTTCTTGCACCGGGTCTTGAACTTGATACGGAATCTGCTGCTTGAATCAAAACAGTTATCGGCGAGATTGCAATTGCATCCTCATGATGTCCTTCAATAGCATTTAATACGATTTGTCCTTCATGATATCTTTTAGCAATTTCAACTCCAATTTGAGAATGAGTTCCCTCGGTATATCTATCAATCGCTTTCCCTATATCGTGCAAAAGACCTGCTCTTTTTGCTAAATTAGCATCTAATCCTAATGAAGCGGCCATTAAACCCGCAAGATGAGCAACCTCTATCGAATGTTGAAGCACGTTCTGTCCGTAACTTGTTCGATATTTTAGTTTTCCAATAAGTTTTATTAATTCTGGATGAACCTTTGGGACGCCTGCTTCAACGAGTGCTTGTTCTCCAGTTTCTACAATTATATCTTCCATTTCTTTTTTAGTTTTCTCCACAATGTCTTCTATTCTTGCTGGATGAATTCTTCCATCTTCTATTAATTTTTCCAGAGCCATCCTTGCAATTTCTCTTCTAACTGGGTCAAAAGCGGATAATACTACTGCTTCTGGGGTATCATCAACAATTACTTCAACACCTGTGACCGTTTCAAATGCTCTTATGTTTCTACCATCTCTTCCTATTATCCTTCCTTTCATTTCTTCATTTGGAATATTTAAGACGGAAACCGTGCTTTCAACTGTGTGGTCAACTGCTGACCTCTGAATAGCAGAAACAATTATTTCTTTTGCCTCTTTATTTGCTGCCAAACGCGTATTTTCTAATATCTCCTTTACCATTAATCCCGAATCTCTTTTTGCCTTTTCAACCATTGAATCCATCAATAACTTTTTTGCCTCAGCAGAAGAAATATGAGATATTTTTTCAAGTTGTTCATTTTCTTTCTTTATTAATTCATTAGATGTTTTTTCTTTCTCTCCAACAATTTTTGATTTTTCAACTAAATCCATTTCTAATTTTTTTATCTCTTTTTCAGATTTACTCAACAGTTCCGCTCTTCTCTCAAGGCTTGATTCTCTCGATTCAATCGCCTTTTCTATCTTTTCGAGTTCATGTTTTTTCCCTTTTGTTTCGTTCTCGAATTTTTGTTTCAGTTTATACCATTCATCTTTTACTTCAAGTAACTTTTCTTTTTTCAAAGTTTGTGCTTCTTTTTCTGCTTCTTTTACAATATTATTCGCTTTTTCAGTTGCCTCCTTTATTTTGGTTTTACCAATATTAGAACTAACATACCAAGACAAAACAAATGTTATGACGATTGATAAAAATATAATCCCAATCCAAATATAAACAGATATATCCATTTCCCCTCCAATTCAAAATCGATTTTGATTACATAATAATTTTTCATATAAATAACTGAACTTTGGTAAATTTTGAAAAATTCAATTTTTTCCTCTTCATAAAACAAAATAGCCACTGCTTTGTCATTCCGTCCCGCTATAAGCGGGATCGGAATCTATTGTTTATTATTAATTTAGTTGCTGATCCCGAACACTCGGGACAGCATGACAGTATTCTGTTACTTTGATTATAACTATATTCAATAAATTTACCAAAGTTTTGTAAATAAGATGTACAAGCAATAAAAATTTTCAACTGATTGTATAAAGTTTTTAACAAAAAAAATCCCTGTATTACATTTGTGATATAAGGATTAAAGAACCGTGTTAAACACGATGGGTGCCTTCCCAGTGCGCTTTTTACTTCCACTTCGAGATGAGGCATGTAATACACGCCTGGAGCAAAGCTCCCTATTTTATTGGTGTTGGTTCTTTAATTTGTGCGTTCACAAATCATAATACAGGGATTAAATTACCAACTCTTTTTAAACTTTTATTTTTCTGAATCCTGAGTCCCTCTCTCAATCTTCTCTACTAACTTTCCAACTTCTTTATTCGTCAGTTCCAGCAATTCTTCCTTTTCTTTTCTCTCACGCATCAATTCATCAGCAATATTCAAAGCTGCAAGAACAGCAACTTTTAACGGGGACTTAGAATCCATATCCTTTTCTAACTCAAGCATAATATTGTCAACATATTTTGCAATGGATTTAATATATTCATAGTCTTCATTCGCCTTTACTTGATACTCCGTTCCGTATATACTTACTTTTATAGTTTCCTTTTTTGAATCCATTTTTCCATAAATTTAATAAAAGTTTAAAAAAATTACTTAATTATTTACACCAATAAATTATTATTTTTATTAAAAATTTAAATAAAGCTATTCAGTTTTTCTATAATCCTTCTTAAGCCTTCCTTTATTTTTGCCTCTTTTTCTATTTCCAAATTACTATCCTTTGAAGCGCTGGAAAGATTTATATTTTCTTTTTTTAACGATTCAATTAATTCCTTATGTACTTTTTGGTCTCCTAATAGTTTTTCACATTTCTCCTTTATTAATTTATTCTCTTCTTTT
>CAZBIT010000423.1:0-2786 GCA_964491835.1 uncultured bacterium | reverse complement strand
TATGTGGGTCAGGAATACCCCCAACAATTCTTTGATATTCCCTTATTGGTGCAATAAGTTCCTTTTTACCTATCACAGCACCAGCAACCAAGTCATTATGGCCACCAAGATATTTTGTCGCACTGTGTATGACTATATCTATTCCATAATCCAACGGCTTCTGATTATAAGGCGTTCCAAACGTACTATCTATAACTGTTATAACATTATTGGTTTTACCTATTTCAGCAATTTGTCCAATATCCATAATATTTAAATAAGGATTAGTGGGAGATTCAGAAAATAAGATTTTGGTATTTTGGTTGATTGCCTTTTTAATGCCCTCATAATCTCTTATATGAATTATGGAAACATCAATATTAAATTTGGGTAGTATTACTTCTGCTATTTGCATCGTCTGGCGATAACAATCATCCGTGAGAATAATATGGTCTCTACTTTTCATATATGCAAGAATAGTATTAGCAATAGCACTCATACCAGAATCAAATAACAAACATTCTTCTCCCCCTTCAAGTTCTGCAATCTTCTTTTCCGCCGCCTCACGTGTAGGGTTATTATATCTTCCATATTCATAATGATGGTGTTTACCCTCGATAAATTTTTTCAAATCATTCGTATTTTTGAAAAAATACGTTGATGTTTGAACAATTGGCGTTGTCACAGAGTCAAATACTCGATTTTCACCTCCGTGAACAGAAATACTATCTAACTTTCTCATCTTTTCTATAATCTCCAATGATTTATTTCAGAATACAATTTTCATTAAAAATTTTTCTAAATATAATATAAAATTAATAAATTTCAAATTCTTTTAAATCATCACTTCCTAAAATATTTGTTGAAATTTATTCATTTTTAATATTATATTCTAAAAGTATAATTTTGAACATATTCACCATATCATTTTAGTAAATATATAATAAAAAAAATAGTCAACTTCAATATGAAAAAATTCTGAATACTTTTATTAGATAAATTACATAAAAAATTGGAGAATGAATAATGCAAAATTTAAAAATCATACTTCATCTTAAATACGATAGTAAAATTATATTATTCTTTATATTGTTTACGTTTGGATTTATCTCAATCTATTTTGGAGAAAAAATGGAGAAAAAACGACTTTATATTTACGAAAAAGATTTAAAGAGAAGCATATTTGAAGACCGCTGGAGTATTGATTTAATAAATGAAAAACTTTTCGGTACAAAATCTGGATTTTCAATTGGAATTGCGGAATATCACCTAAAAGATTTTAAATTGTTTGGAGTTCACGATGACCAAGAGGCAGTATATATAATTAGTGGAGAGGGAGAGTATCAATGTGGTGATGAAATATTTTCCATTTATCCTGGTTGCGCCGTTTATGTTCCACCAAATACAAAACATAGTGTGCGTTGCACTACAAAACAACCGGTAAAATTATTATATTCTCACGGAGCAGTTGGGAATGAACTCTCAAAAACCAAAAATGAGAATAATAAAAAACGTTTCATTTGTGAAAAAGAAGCAGAAAAAACTGGCACAAAAGAAAATTGGGGAAAAGAGTTAATAAACGATAAAAACTTTGATACTACTGGAGGTTTTTCATTAGGAATCGCGGTCTATACATCAAAAGAATTTGGAAAACCCGGAATTCACAATGACCAGGAGGCAATATATATACTGAGTGGGCAAGGTGAGTATAAATTAGGTAATGAAATATTTCCAATTTCTCCGGGTTGTGCTATATTTGTTCCACCTAACACAGAACATACAATAAAATGTATAACAGATAAACCCGTAAAATTAATTTATACTCATGGAGCAATTAAATAAAAACATATTATTTGATAAAAGAGAAAAATGTTTCTTTCTGATTTAAAGTGATAATTAAACTATTTTAGATAAATTCTTAATAATGATGAATTTTTATTAAACACTGTTGAATCAATATGAGAAAAAAATCTATCTGGATATTAATAATAAGTATAATTACATTAGGAAGTGGAATCATAAATTTAAATTCTGTAATTGGCACGCCAGGAGACCCGGAACGTATTGCATTACTCCGTGATATTTTCCCTTTAGAATTCATCCACATATCAAGGTTTCTCACACTATTAATTGATTTTGCACTAATTATTTCGTCCCTAAATATATATAAGCGAAAAAAACGAGGCTTTCAAAGTGTTTTGATGTTGTCTGTTTTCTCGATTATTTTTCATTTAACAAAAGCACTTGACTATGAAGAGGCACTATTCTCTTTTCTATTAATTATACTCCTAATATGGAAAAGAAAATATTTTACAATTAAAAGTAGTATCCCTGATTTACGATTGATTTCTATTAGGCTTGGTCTTGCCATACTTATTGTATTTTCATATGGAACTGCTGGCTTTTGGTTCCTTGACCGAAAAGATTTTGGGATAAATTTTAAATTTATAGATTCTATTCACAAAACGCTTTTATATCTTTTATTACAAAACGATCCAGAAATTGTACCCTATACTCATTATGCACATTGGTTTCTTAACTCATTATATTTAATGAGTATTACCGTTGTAATTTATATCATATTTTCATTATTTAGACCCGTTGTATATAAATTTAGAATATTAGCCCATGAGCGAAGTGTTGCAACGAGTTTAATAAATAAATATGGTCGTTCTGTTCAAGATTTTTTCAAAGTTTGGCCTGATAAATCTTTCTTTTTTTCTCCTTTAAAAAATTGTTTTATAGCATATCGGGTTGGTGGAAATTATGCTTTAGCATTGGGAGATCCGGTTGGACCTGATGAAGAA
>CAZBIT010000422.1:0-2786 GCA_964491835.1 uncultured bacterium | reverse complement strand
TATTGATAAGCCATCATATAAAATATTATTCAAAGTCTTAGGAAAAATTTTATAAAAAAACACTTGATAAAGTAAAATGTATCTCTTAATTTTCAATATAAAATGTCCAAAATGTTCTGAAGACATGCAAAAAGAATTGAAATCTATAAAAAAGTATTGACTTTAAGTTTAAATTCTCTGAAATTAATAAAAGAGAAAATAAAAAAAAATTATTATGTGTAACCAGAATCTGAAAGGAAGGTAGAAATGAAAGAATTTATAGAATTTATTGTAAAGAGTTTGGTTGACCATCCAGAAAAAGTATCTGTCACAGAGGTGGAAGGAGAGAGAACGACTATATTGGAGGTTAGGGTAGAAAAAGAGGACATGGGAAAAGTCATTGGAAAAAAAGGACAGACAGCACAATCTATAAGAACACTGCTTGGGGCTGTTTCCGGAAAACACGGAAAAAGAACCGTACTTGAAATTCTTGAATAAAACTTATTATTCTGATTTACCATAGTCTGTATAAAAAGCGGTTATTTGAATAATTGCCGGATATAAGAGAATATTAATAATGTGGAAAGAAAAAGATTAATAAAGAGAAATTAGTTTTTAATACAGACTATTTAAGGATGATAATGAAAGGGAAAAAAGATATAGGAAGAAGAGATTTTATTAAAAATAGTTTTGTTAGTGCTTTGAGTGGAGGAGTTTATTTAATTTCATTAAATCGGTTTCCAATAACAAAAAGATTTTTAGAAGAAAAATTGGAGGATAAGAATAAAGAAGAAAAGGTCGAGTATCGAAAATTAGGGAATATTGATTATAACGTATCAGTAGTTGGATTGGGTGCAATGTTAACTAAAGATCCTGCAGTTCTTAAAAATGCATTGGATATGGGGATAAATTATATTGATACCGCCCGTAGTTATCAAGGAGGAAATAATGAGATTATGATTGGGAAGGTGATAGGAAAGAGACGAAAGGATATATTTTTAGCGACAAAAAATAAGCAGAGGTCAATGCAATCAATAGTAAAAGATGCAGAAGAAAGTCTTAAAGCACTTAATACTGATTATATTGACTGTTTTCTCTTGCATGATGTTAAAAGTAAGGAGCAGGTTTTTAATGAAGATGTTATGTCTGGACTTGAAAAGTTAAAAAAAGAAGGAAAAGCGAGATATATCGGAATTAGTACACATACAAATGAAGTTGAAGTTATCAATGCAATAGTGGATTCAAAGTTTTATAACCTTGTAACGGTGAAATATAATTACAGGAGTGATGAAAAACTTAAAAAAGTCATTGAGAGGGCACATAAGGCAGGAATTGCAGTTGTTGCAATGAAGGTTATGGGAGGTAAATGGTGGACGATGATTATAGGGTGGAGAAGAGGATATAAAAATCATAATTATGATTTTTATATCCTCTTCTCCACCCTATAATCATCGTCCACCATTTACCTCCCATAACCTTCATTGCAACAACTGCAATTCCTGCCTTATGTGCCCTCTCAATGACTTTTTTAAGTTTTTCATCACTCCTGTAATTATATTTCACCGTTACAAGGTTATAAAACTTTGAATCCACTATTGCATTGATAACTTCAACTTCATTTGTATGTGTACTAATTCCGATATATCTCGCTTTTCCTTCTTTTTTTAACTTTTCAAGTCCAGACATAACATCTTCATTAAAAACCTGCTCCTTACTTTTAACATCATGCAAGAGAAAACAGTCAATATAATCAGTATTAAGTGCTTTAAGACTTTCTTCTGCATCTTTTACTATTGATTGCATTGACCTCTGCTTATTTTTTGTCGCTAAAAATATATCCTTTCGTCTCTTTCCTATCACCTTCCCAATCATAATCTCATTATTTCCTCCTTGATAACTACGGGCGGTATCAATATAATTTATCCCCATATCCAATGCATTTTTAAGAACTGCAGGATCTTTAGTTAACATTGCACCCAATCCAACTACTGATACGTTATAATCAATATTCCCTAATTTTCGATACTCGACCTTTTCTTCTTTATTCTTATCCTCCAATTTTTCTTCTAAAAATCTTTTTGTTATTGGAAACCGATTTAATGAAATTAAATAAACTCCTCCACTCAAAGCACTAACAAAACTATTTTTAATAAAATCTCTTCTTCCTATATCTTTTTT
Organism: uncultured bacterium; assembly: GCA_964491835.1. Taxonomy (GTDB): domain Bacteria; phylum SM23-31; class SM23-31; order JAUVVT01; family JAUVVT01; genus CAZBIT01. Next base: position 629 of record CAZBIT010000422.1, on the reverse strand, counting down.
CCCTTTCATTATCATCCTTAAATAGTCTGTATTAAAAACTAATTTCTCTTTATTAATCTTTTTCTTTCCACATTATTAATATTCTCTTATATCTGGCAATTATTCAAATTACCGCTTTTTATACAGACTATGGTAAATCAGAATACCAAGATTTATTCAAGAATTTCAAGTACAGTTCTTTTTCCGTGTTTTCCGGAAACAGCCCCAAGCAGTGTTCTTATAGATTGTGCTGTCTGTCCTTTTTTTCCAATGACTTTTCCCATGTCCTCTTTTTCTACCCTAACCTCCAATATAGTCGTTCTCTCTCCTTCCACCTCTGTGACAGATACTTTTTCTGGATGGTCAACCAAACTCTTTACAATAAATTCTATAAATTCTTTCATTTCTACCTTCCTTTCAGATTCTGGTTACACATAATAATTTTTTTTTATTTTCTCTTTTATTAATTTCAGAGAATTTAAACTTAAAGTCAATACTTTTTTATAGATTTCAATTCTTTTTGCATGTCTTCAGAACATTTTGGACATTTTATATTGAAAATTAAGAGATACATTTTACTTTATCAAGTGTTTTTTTATAAAATTTTTCCTAAGACTTTGAATAATATTTTATATGATGGCTTATCAATA
>CAZBIT010000421.1:0-2790 GCA_964491835.1 uncultured bacterium | reverse complement strand
TTCGGGTCTATGAACGCCTTTCGGTGCTTGAATCCAGGATGTCCCGCCAGTAAAGAAAGTAGGATATTCCATACCACCAGCGCCACTTCTAAATGCTGGGTCAACTACTGTTACAGTGGAATAAGGGTATTCCCCATACCATTGGCTGTAATATCTTATTGCATATTTTGTCGCATTTAAATATCTTTCTGCTTGATTTTTATGTTCTGACATTATTAAAAGGATGATTTCGACACTTTTACCTGAAGGGAGCGTGAAATTTTCTATTTTTTCAATATAATCTTTACATGCGGTCCAAGCAAAATCGTGAACGCTTTCCTGATAATAATTATATCTCATTGTTCCTTCTGGATTTTTTGTTACTGACCTTCTTTTACCAGTTGCGCCGACGACGTATTTTGAAGGAACCGTTATATTCACATCATAGATACCATAATCAGCAAAAAATTCAGAGCGGGCATGATATTGATGACAATTCCATTTACCATCCTGAAATACACCTATTTTGGGGAACCATTGTGCTACAAAAAAGTAGTCCTGATAATATCCGCTTCTTGCAATTGTTCTTGGAAGTTTTGTAATAAACTCAATCTCTAATCTGATTTCTTCTTGTGGTTGAATAGGAAATGGCAATTTTACTTTTATAACTGTCTGGTCGGATTTATTATTGTCATCAGGTTGAACAAACTCTATTAACGGTGTGATGTCTGTTTCTTTTAAATAGTTATCTTTTTTATTAAACATTTTCATTGAGATTATATCACAGAACCCAAGTTCAATTTGTTTAATATCTTTTTTAAATTCTACTCCTCTTGCCTCACCTTCTTTAATAAACGTTGTTTTATTATTCTTGAAGGCATTCATATAAAGATGAAAGTAAAGTTCATCCGTTGAATACAAAGAGTCGTTAGTCCACGTAAGTATTTCTTTACCATCTACGATTTTCTTTTCGGGGATGAGCGTAACATCCATTTTATAGTTTGCTATATGTTTGCAAATAGACGTTTGACAGTATATATTATGTTGATATAAGAAAACAGTTGTTAAGAGAAACAGAAGAGTAGTTATTATTTTCATTAATTCCTCCTCATATTTATTTTATGGGCGAACGGCCGTTCGCCCCTACATTTTTATCTTTTTCATAATTTTTTCATAAAATTTTTGACATTATCATACTTTGAGAAACATATATTTGATAATTATGTTAATTAGAGGATTTTTTACAATGAATAACATTTTAAAAAAGTCTTTTAAGAAGATCATTAAAGGATAAAATTATTGTTTATCAATATATTAGTATTAATCAGAAAAGTCAAATATTTTTTTATTATTGATTTTTAAAATTATTGAATTTATATTCATCAAAAATGTATGAAAAATTTCATTAAAATAAGATTAAGTGATAAAAATTTTTTATTGACAATAAATATTTATTATATTATATTTTAGAGTTAAAATTTTAAACAATTATGAATAATTTTTTAAATAAACGTATGTTATATTTGAGGTTCAGGTATTACCGAACTGGCTGAGAGAGGTATGTTTTTACATACTAAAAACTGCTTCAGCCCGCCGGATTATTAAGGTTAAATTGGCGGGTTTTTTGTTAGTTAACTTTTATAATAAAATTTAATTAAAGGGTTGTTATGAAAATTGGAATTTTGTGTTCAATAATCAGAAAAGAAGAAAAGTTAATTTTTGAAGAACTAAAAAAAAGAGGAATTAAATTTGATAGGATAGATGATAGGGGAATTATTCTCGATTTTAATGATAAGATGGAACATTACGATGTCATTTTGGAAAGATGTATAAATCATTCTCGTGCACTATATACTTTAAGACTTCTGAATGATTGGGGCATAAAAACTGTAAATACTTATGAAGTTGCGGATACTTGCGGTAATAAGCTTTTGACTACGGCGGCACTTTCCAGACATAATGTTCCTCAGCCAAGAGCAAAAATTGCATATACCCCGAAGACAGCATTAAAAGCAATCGAGGATATAGGATACCCTGTCGTTCTCAAACCGGCTGTTGGTTCTTGGGGAAGACTTATTGGAAGAATTAATGATAGAGATGCGGCAGAAACAGTCCTTGAACACAAGACAGTATTGGGAAGTTATCATCATTCTGTATTCTACATTCAAGAGTATATCCCAAAAAATGGAAGAGATATAAGAACTTTTGTTGTTGGAGATGAAACGATTGCTGCTATATATAGAACTTCATCTCATTGGATTACGAATACTGCAAGGGGTGGTATAGCATCTAATTGCCCAGTAACCGATGAGTTGAATGATGTTTCTGTTCGGGGTGCAAAAGCGGTTGGTGGGGGAGTTGTTGCCCTTGATATTTTTGAGTCCCCAAATGGATATCTTGTCAACGAGGTAAATTATACGATGGAATTCAGGAATAGTATTAAGGTTACTGGCGTAAATATACCAGGGAAGATTGTCGATTATATTATTGAAGTCGCAGAAAGTAAATCTTTGTAATGATTTATTTAATTAAAATATTTGATAAAAATAAATATTATTTTATTAAATAACCATAATTTTCTTTGTAAACTCAAAAACGGAGGTAAAACATGGCATTATGTATAGTTTGTGAAGCAAATTTATCTATTCCAGAAGGGACAGAAGAAGGCGAAATCATTGAATGCCCTGAATGTGGAAGTGAACTTGAAGTTGTAAGCATTGACCCGATAGAACTTGCTCTTGCACCTGAAGAAGAGGAAGATTGGGGAGAATAATAAATTTAATGTTTTTAAAATTGTTTTATTTTCGATTT
>CAZBIT010000420.1:0-2791 GCA_964491835.1 uncultured bacterium | reverse complement strand
CAATGCCTTTTTCATTTGCAAAACGAATGTCTATCGGACAATCTTACAATAAGATATTTCTTCATGCTTTCAAAAGATTTATTATTATCTTTCTACTGGGTTCATTAAGAACATCTGTTGATGACAATTCCCCTGCGGTGTTTGAATTAAGCAGTGCTCTTCAGCCTATCGCTTTTGCATATTTTATTTCATTTCTTTTTCTGGGGAAAAGCATAAAATTACGTGCAATAATTTCTGGAATTATTATCATAATTTACTGGTTCATATTAGAACTTGTTCCTGTGCCAAACATTCCTGCAGGGATTATGGAAAAAAATATAAACATCGTGACTTATTTTGATAATTTTCTTTTAGGAAGGTCACATCCTGATGGGTGGGGCACATTATTGCTTTTCTTCCCTCAAATCACAAATACATTATTCGGCACAATAGTGGGTGATTTGCTCCGTAGTAATCGCACCTCGAGTGAAAAAATCAAGCTTACGGGAATTATTTCAGGTGCATGTATAATAGTCGGGATTATTACTTCACAATTTGTACCAAGTATTCAGAAAATTTGGACTCCTTCATATAATATATTAACCATTGGTTTTTCATGCCTTCTTATGCTGATTTTTTACTGGGTAATCGACATAAAAGGTCATTGGAAATGGTCTTTCTTTTTCATTGTTCTCGGTATGAATGCTCTTGCATTATATATGCTTAACAGTCTTTTTGGTGGACAGCTTTCACATATTGTTAATATATTTATAAAAGATTTAGTAAAAATGACAGGCCCTTCTGTTCGTATACTTGTTAGAATATTTGTCGAATGGTTAATTTTCTACTGGATGTATAAGAGAGAAATTTTTATAAAGATATAGATTAAGTTTGTTTTATTAAGATAAAATCTATTTCTCGCTATCTCATTTCCTTACTTTATATCTTATTTAATTTATCGAACTGTCGTAATTTCTCTCTTTTTTACAACACTCATCGCAATCAGTATAATTGCATTGTCTTGAATAACTTTGCCACGATAACTTTTAAAGTTTTTGGAACCTTTCAAGTTAATTTCTTTCACCTTTTTCCCGAATCGTTTATTTATCCATTCAAATGCATAAAACGTTATCGGATTATCCCGAATCGAAGTCGAACATTCAATGGCATCTGCATCATAACAATATGTACTTTGCGGTTCACCCGTTTTTCCTTCCCATTTCTTAGTTTCATCACTCGGATTCGAATTCCATTCAATGATATTAACACCATATCTTACTGGGATAGTTTCTACAAACTCATCCTCATAAATTACTTCATACCATCCAAGGAGGTCAGCAGTATCGTCAAAATTGTAAATGTAACGATATGCCTTTTCATTATTGGTCGGTTTAGCACATGCGTGTAAAAAAATCAAACTGCTGACGTCTTCATCAATTTTAATTCCCTTGACTTCGTATGCAGGATAATTTTCTTTCTCTCCCTCCGTTCCTACAACAACTGCACACTTTCCTGATTTTACAGACGAATCTGTTAACTCAAATATCTTTTCTCTCACATTCAATCTGCCAGTTTTTAGGGAACCTAGGTCGGCACCTAACATTTCCTTTCCTGAAGATGCATTGAAGTATGAAACAATATTCACGGGAACAACGGAGTCACCATCTTCACTGGGAGTTTTTCTTCCAGTGAGATTCATATGAACTTTTGGGACTAAACTCTGAACTATATTAAAAAGCTTATTTTGTTCTAATAGATGTTCCGACCAGAGCAAGTTGGCACATCCAAGAAAATCATAGATAAGGTCTTTTCCAAAATTAAACTCGGTTGTCCCTGCCCATGATGATGGCGCACCACCAATTACATTGATTTTTTTAATTCGCTCATTCCAGTTTCTAATATTCGGTTGGAAATTCCCATATAACTGTTTGAAACCAAACTGTTCCAATGCAATATCATTTTCCTGATTCCCCCAAAACCAATTAAAAATTAAAATGTCCTTGGGAATTGACTCTTTTACACGGGAAGAGGATAATCCTCCGGGCACTTTATATTTATACCCTGTAGAGGATACTCTATCCACTACTCCCTTACCGCGAACGCTTTCGAGAAGATGGTCTCCCCACATTGCAACCTTAATCCCTTTTTTCGTTAAATAATCATAAATCTTGTTTACGTCTTGCGCAAATAACTCGGAATAGTCCTTCCCTGTGCATAGAGGACACACATCTGTTGGCATTCGCCATTCATCGTGACCGATATGAATCATCTTAGGATTAATCACTTCGATGTATTCGTCAAATACATCAAATAACAGTTCATAAGATTTTGGATTTGAGGGACAGTAAGTATCAGGCCATTCTGCGTTCTGAATCTCTGCTAACTCTCTATGTCGAGTAAGAAGATAGTAAGAATGGGTAAGCGAGGGTATCTCAGGTATTACCTCGATAAAATGCTGATTTGCAAATCTTACCAAATCTCTTACATCCTGTTTTTCCAGCACACCTCCATCTCCTGCATCATGATGGGCAGAATCCTGGTCTTGGTTTCCTGGACCTGTAGTTCGCTCACGTCGAGTGTAATTGAGGTTTTTTGCGAATTCTATCCAACCCGTATTGAGTTCAGGATGTCGGTCAAATCTCATACAAGCATTCATTTCAAGAATAACTTTGTTAAACTTGTAAAGAGCCATAAAATCCCTTAAGAACCTTTTGAAAAATGAAATATTTTCTACACCAGGAACGTATAATCTCACACCGCGAAATTTCATATTAGGCCAATCTCTTATCTTTACGCAAGGAATTTTAAGTCC
>CAZBIT010000419.1:0-2792 GCA_964491835.1 uncultured bacterium | reverse complement strand
CTAAGTAGAATATTTTCAAAATTTTGCATAGGAAAATAAGTCGTTGAAAAAATTATTTAAAAAATTATTTATTTTTTATATTTTCCAAATTATATTTATAAAGAAATTTAAACTTCGGTAAATTTTTATTTTATAAGTTATAAATAATAATACTATTTTGTCATGCTGAACTTGTTTCAGCATCTAAATTAATAATAAACAATAGATTCCGATCCCGCTTATAGCGGGACGGAATGACAAGTCATTAGGTTTAATTTCGTTTTACATGCTGACGAAGTCCCGCTTAAGCGGGATTCACCTTCGTTTTTAAAATCATTTGTCATTTCGACTGAAGTCTCACCGCTGGAAGTGGTGAGACGGAGTGGAGAAATCTCGAAATTAGATGGAGATTCCTCGACTTCGCCCTTCGGGCTCCGCTCGGAATGACAAAAAACAGAGTTTTGCAAAATGCACAAAAACGGGAATATATTCAACTGAATTTATTAAAATTTACCATAGTTTAATTATTATAAGAGTTTACTGTAATAAATAAATTTAATAAAAATTAAAAATGTACGATGTAATAGTAGTAGGTGGAGGTCACGCGGGTTGTGAAGCGGCATCTGCTTCTTCGGGGATGGGATGTAAAACTTTGCTTATAACGATGAATATGAATAATATTGCCTGGATGTCCTGCAATCCTGCAATTGGTGGTCTGGCAAAAGGACATCTGGTGAAGGAGATAGATGCTCTGGGCGGTGAAATGGGAAAGGTTATTGATAAAACTGGTATTCAATTCAAAATGCTGAATAAATCAAAAGGTCCAGCAGTATGGTCTCCAAGAGCTCAGGCAGATAGGGTGTTTTATTCTGCTGAAATGAAAAAAAAGATTGAGAAAAAGGAGAATCTAACCATAAAAGAAGGTTTGGTCATTGATGTTTTAGCGGATGATGGCAGAGTAACAGGCGTAAGAACAAGTGCTGGACTTGAATATAAATCAAAAGCAGTAATCATAACTACCGGGACATTTTTAAACGGTCTTATTCATATAGGATTGAGTAGTTATCCGGGGGGAAGACGAGGTGAACTTCCATCTACGGGGTTAACGGAAAAGTTAAATCAGTTAGGGATAAAATCAGAAAGATTTAAAACAGGAACGCCCCCGAGGATTGATGGCAAAACCGTTAATTGGGATTTACTTACTCCTCAATATGGAGATGAGGACCCAATTCCATTTTCATTTCAGACAGAAAGAATTGAAAACGAACAAGTCCCCTGTTATCTAACCTATACAAATCCTGAAACCCACAAGATACTTTTTAGTGGATTTGATAGGTCACCATTATACACTGGTGTTATTAAATCCTCAGGACCTAGGTACTGTCCATCTGTTGAGATTAAAATTGTGAGATTTAAAGATAAAGACAGGCATCAAATATTTCTTGAACCGGAAGGATATAATACAACTGAATATTATGTAAATGGTTTTGCTACTTCCCTTCCCGAAGACGTTCAAATAAAAGGATTAAGGTCCATAAAAGGGCTTGAGAATGTTGAAATTACGCGGTTTGGATATGCTATAGAATATGACTATTTTCCGACATTTCAATTAAAACCTTCTCTTGAATCAAAGGTAGTGGAGAATCTTTTTCTTGCCGGGCAAATAAATGGGACCTCTGGATATGAAGAAGCCGCTGCTCTTGGAATTATGGCGGGTATTAATGCCGCACTGACAATTCATAATAAAAAACCATTCATACTTTCACGTTCAGAAGCATACATAGGAGTGATGATAGATGACCTTGTTACTTGCGGAACGGATGAACCATACAGAATGTTTACTTCAAGGGCGGAATATAGGTTGATTTTACGACAGGATAATGCGGATGAAAGGTTAATGCATTATGGATATCGTTTCGGACTTATACCTAATTCCGCTTACGAGAATATGAAACAAAAAAGAGAATGGAAGGAGAAGGTGATTGTTTCACTCTATAATAAAAAGGTCAGACCAGAAAAAATTAATCCTATATTAGAAAAAGTGGGTTCAAAACCAGTGGAGAATGCTATAAGTGTTACTCAGGTATTAAAAAGACCCGAGATAAAATTCTCCAATGTAAAGGAACTTTTAATGGATGAAGATTTTGCAAAGGAGGTTTATTTCAACAAAGTATATCCTCAAATTGAAATGGAGATAAAATATAAAGGATATATCGATAGACAGATTTCACAGGTTGAGCAGACAAAAAGGTTAGAGAATAAATTAATCCCCGAAGACATCGATTATATAAATATTCCGTCGATTTCAATGGAAGCAAAAGAGAAACTTTTAAAAATAAGACCACATTCAATTGGCCAGGCATCGAGGATTTCTGGTGTAACACCCGCAGATATCTCTGTTTTGTTAATATATCTTAAAAAAATAGGTTATGAGATTTAGACTGAATAATTCATATAATTCTTTTTTATACAAAAAATTGTTGTTTATTGTAATTCCAAACCAGATTAATGGAATTATTATTGTCAATGAAAACCCTGCCGTAGGGAACAGTCCCGCTTAGCGGGACTGTTCCCTGCGGATTGAACATTACGTAATAACTTAAAATTATTTGATTTAAAACGATGTTTCACGTGAAACATAATTCTGATGACATATCATTTATGGCAGAAATCGTTAAGGGATGGGGAGTGGATATTTCTGACGAACAAAAAGAGATGTTTATGTTTTATAAAGATTTTATTATCCAATGGAATAAAACTATTCATCTGGTGTCAAGGGGGGATGAAAACAGGATTGTAAGTCGACATTTTCT
>CAZBIT010000418.1:1948-2793 GCA_964491835.1 uncultured bacterium | reverse complement strand
TGTGGGATGTTTGTTAATGAAGAAAATGCAACAAAGATGCTAAATGCTGGAATAAAAAGGATAAGTTTGAGTATTGATGGTGCAGATAAAGAAAGTCATGATTCTTTTAGGAGGGTGGATGGTGCATTTGATATAGTTTTAAAAGCAGCGGAGAACGCTAAAAAAGTTGGGCTTGAATTTCAGATAAATACTACAGTTACAAAACATAATTATAAAGAGATTGATAAAATTTACGAACTGGCGATTAAACTTGGCGCTGTTAGTTTTCATCCATTCCTTCTTGTCCCAACTGGGAGAGCAAAAAACTTAAAGGAACAAGAAATTTCTCCTGAGGAATATGAAAAAATTTTAATCTGGATATATGAAAATAGAGAAAATTCACATTTAAGATTAAAACCGACCTGTGCACCACATTATTATAGAATATTTCACCAAATGGAGAAAAAGAAAAATAAAAAAGTTTTATCAGAAACTCATGGACTTGATGCTCTAACAAAAGGATGTATGGGCGGTCAATCTTTTGCATTTATTTCTCATATTGGCAAAGTTCAAATTTGTGGATTTCTTGATGTAGAATGTGGCGATATTAGAAAAGAAAACTATGACTTTAAAAAAATATGGGAAACATCGCCCGTTTTTATTGAGATGCGAAATATCGATGAATATCATGGAAGGTGTGGTTATTGTGAATACAGAAAAGTCTGTGGAGGATGCAGAGCAAGAGCATATGCTATTACTGGGGATTATCTCGATGAAGAACCTTACTGCATTTATCAGCCAAAAATAAAAAATAGTAAACAAAAATATCTTTGATATTATGCTTGTTTTTTAGACGTTTGAATTAA
>CAZBIT010000418.1:0-1938 GCA_964491835.1 uncultured bacterium | reverse complement strand
AAAAATAATAAGTTTAGTGGTAAAAAGTATTTATTGATTAATCTTTTGAAAATTATTATATTAAACTCAATTTTTTTTACAGAAATCTTTATTCTATAGTGATTACAGAACTTTTACAAAAAATAATTTTACAATGAGTTAAATACGATTTATAAAACAAAAGGAAAAAAATGAATACACTTCAAGAATTTTTATCACTAACAAAAGGAACAGAATATATTATTGCTGTCATATTTCTTGTTTTTTTTATTGCTTTTTTAAAACTATTTAAAACCAATTCTTCCTCAAAAGATTAAAATTATAAGGAGATATGAATATTATGAAAAAAATTCATGTGAAAATCTTATTCATATTAGCAATTATTATCCTTTCATATTCATTGATTGGTGGTGATGAAAAAAACAAGGTTTCTAATTCTTCTGCATCAAAAATTACATTATCTGAACAAATAACATTTCCACATGAGAAGCATTTTGATATTATGGGTAATTGCAAATCTTGTCACAATATCAGTTCTAAATCTGAAACCCCATCTTGCAAAACCTGTCATGGTCCCACCTTTAGTTTTAAAGATTTAAAAGGTCTTGGTTTAAAGACTAAAATGGGAAAGAAAGTTATTCCAGAGTATTTTACTTTCAATGAAGATTCCAAAATTTTCGAGCCTGTTACATTTCCACACTTATTGCATTATGACGTTATTGGTAATTGTAAAGAATGTCACCACTATAGTAGTTCTGAAAGTGAAACTCCTCGGTGCAGTACATGTCATGGAGCTCCCTTTGGTTCAGAGAATATAAGTTTGGGAAAGCCGGGTTTAAAAGGTGCATTGCATCAAAAATGTATGGGGTGCCATAAAGAATATAACGTCGGTCCTGTAATTTGCATTGACTGTCACAAGAAATATGAATCAAAAAAATAAAAGATAATATAATAAATAGTATTTACAACAAATATTACTCTGGATTAATGTAAATACCATTAAATCTTTGGAATTATAATTAAAAATATATTGTTTTCCATAACGGAATAAGGATTTTTCAGTTTCTTATATTAAAATTTTGTATTCAGGAAAAAAACAACAATAGGAGGGTGGGAAAACTATGAAAATAGACCGTAGAAAATTCTTGACGTCTCTTTCTGCTATCGGATTATCAGGTATTGTAGGAAGTTCCGAAAAGGTATTTGCATCAGAAAATTTCAGCGGTTATCCTGACCGTTTCGGCATGCTGACGGATTTCACGCTCTGTATAGGATGCAGGTTTTGTGAAAAGGCATGTAAGGAAGCACATAATTTACCGCCAATTAAGGAACCTTTGGAGGATAAATCCATATTTGAAAAAATAAGAAGACCCGATGATAAATTTCTCACTGTTGTTAATCGATACACCAACACGGATAATAAAGAGATACCTGTTTACCGTAAGGTTCAGTGCAATCATTGCGATGAACCGGCATGTGTTTCTGCCTGTCTTGTAGGTGCGCTTAAGAAAACTCCTGAAGGACCAGTAATATATAATGAAAAAGTGTGTATTGGCTGTCGTTATTGTATGATAGCGTGTCCATTTTACATTCCAGCGTATGAATATAATGACCCATTGAGCCCTGCGATTATGAAATGTGACTTCTGTTATAATATAAGAATTAAAAAAGGCGGAATCCCTGCCTGTGCAGAAATTTGCCCTGTCGAAGCCATAGAATTCGGAAAAAGAAGCCAATTAATTAAACTTGCGAGAGAAAGAATTAAAAGACATCCAGAAAAATATATTGATTATATATATGGAGAGCATGAAGTTGGTGGAACAAGTTGGTTGTATATTTCCGGAGTGCCTTTTGAGCAACTTGGTTTCGATACAAGCTTAGGCACTATGCCTTATGCTGAATTAACCAGAGGATTTCTTTCAGCGGTGCCCCTTGTATTAGTTATATGGCCTGCTTTTT
>CAZBIT010000417.1:0-2797 GCA_964491835.1 uncultured bacterium | reverse complement strand
GAGATATGATTGTTATTGACGCAAAAGAAATGTATTATCGGGATTTGAATCGATTAGTTCGCCAAAAAATTAAAAATGGCGAAAAAGAGATACGCCTGAAAAATGTTAATGGGCAGTATTACATTTGTGATGGAATTAAAGGAGACGATATAAAAGTTTTTATAGAGGGTGTTCCAGGGAACGATTTATGTGCGTTTATGGATGGCCCAACGGTAGTCCTTTCATCAAATGGGCAGGATAATATCGGGAATACAATGACAAGTGGTAAAATCATTGTTAACGGAATCGCAGGTGACGTTTGCGGATATGCAATGCGTGGTGGAAAATTATTTATAAAAGAAGATGCTGGCTATAGAATCGGAATTCATATGAAAGGATACAAGGACAAAAATCCCGTCATCATAGTGGGTGGAAAAGCATGCGATTTCTTTGGAGAATATATGGCGGGTGGTATTTTAATATTACTTGGGCTGAATGTTAAAGATGATGAACCTATTGTAGGCGATTATCTTGGAACAGGCATGCACGGTGGCGTTATTTATATTAGAGGAAATATCGATAAATCAAAATGTGGAAAAGAAGTAGAAATTGGAAATTTAAATGAAAATGATAAAAAAATCCTAAAAAAATATTTGACTGAATTTTGCGAGGATTTTTCTTTTAATATTAATGACATTATGTCAAAAAACTTCTTAAAACTAACTCCAAAAAGTTCTCGACCTTACGGTGCACTTTATGCAAAGTAATATTATCCTTTTAACCTTCCGTTCCAACTACGAATATAATCTTTAACCTCATCGACAGAGTACCTCCTCTTATCTGTAAGAGTTTTTAACTCTTTTGTTATCACAAGATATTCTTCTCTTGTATAATTAAGCCCCATCTCTTTACCCAGCATCTCAATCACATTCTTGCCTAATAATCGATGTCCAACTTCAAGGGTTCTATTGACACCAAATTCTTCTAAATCAAAAATTTCATACGATTTTGGATTTTTTATTATTGCATTAGTATGTATTCCCGCAGCATGATAGAAAGCATTATCACTTGAGAAATAATTATTAAAAGGTATATTTATATCAAGGAACTCAGCCAATTTGCGGTCGAGTTCAACCAATTTTTTCAAATTATAATGACTAATGTATTCTCTGTCAAATGGATAAAACCTTGCAATTAATCCACCAATTGGTGTAATGCCATTCCTCTCACCTATCCCCATTATAGACGTATCAATATGTGTAGCACCACTTTTCACGGCAACATAACTATTGATTACAGCACATCCCGTATCATTATGACCGTGAAACTCCATATCAATATTATATCGATTTTTAAAATGAGTAAACAATTCTTTAACTTTATCTGGCAATACAATTCCAGTAGTGTCGGGAAGACCAATTCTATCAACACCTGCTTTAACGACCGCATCAAAAACTTTTTCAAGGTCTTCTACATTGCTTCTTGTAGCATCTTCACCACTGAATCTTGTTTCTATTCCTTGACTTTTAAGATATTCTGTCATTTTTATTGCTTGCTCGGTTACCTGGTCAATATTTTTCCCCGTGCTATATTTTTGCAATATCGGTGAAGTTGCATACATCATATGAATCCCATTAACCCCGGCATCAAGTGACATATCTATATCTTCTTTTGCGCATCTCACGTGAGCCATTATTTTTGCTTTTAAACCAAGATTCGATAAACACTTTGCATCTTCCCAACTTTGCGGAGAACAAGCAGGGGAAGTAACTTCTATATATTCGACGCCAAATCCCTCAAGAAGATAAGCCAATTCAACCTTCATTTCCTGCGTAAAAAATGATTTGGCAAACTGTTCACCTTCTCTTAATGTTACATCTACAATCTGCAATTTTTTTTGTGTCATTTCAATCCTATAACTAATTTAATATGTTAAACAGAAAATTAATATAAATAAATATTTAATAATATCAAATACTTTTTTATTTTGTTTAATATCTTTTCATGTTTTATCTTTTGATAATCCTTAAATCATATAATTTTAAATAAATAATTATATTTAAAAGATTGGTAACTTTGAAATAAATTTTTGGTTTTATTCTAATAAAAAAGGTACAGATATAACTGTACCTAATCATATTCAGAATCAATAGAAAACCACTACTAATCCACTATCACACAAATCTTCAGATAGTAACATTAACGCTTATACCAAGAGATTTCTGAAGATTTACAGCGCCCTTCCCAATGTTTCTAAAATTAACGCTTTTCTTACTTTTTGAAATTTTAACAAACTCTCCATAAGTTTCTACTCCCGACTGGATGATCCCTGCTCTACTTGGCTCTCGATTAATTCTCGGATTAGTATATGGCCTTACTGGTTTCCCAGTCCCCACAAATGTTAATGGACTTATTGCCATAATAAAACCTCTAATTTATATTTTTAATTTACAAAAAAATATTGATAAAAATCAAGTTTTTTTTGCATTTTTTAAAAATTTTCTCTAAAACTCCTTTTTATCGTAAAAATTTTATTATCTCTATTTTGTCTAAATAATTAAGGGGCTTGACTATCAAAAGATAAATAATTATCTTATAAGTCAATGTCCTATAATAAGTTAAGCAAATATTATAAGAAAAAAATTATTAAGTGTTTTTCACTTGAGTTAACAGCTACTCAAACAGCTAAATTACTCAAGATAAATCGTAACACTATTAACCGTTATTATAGCATTATTCGTGAAAGTATCGCTTCCTATGAAGATCACCTTGCCCATCACTTTTCTGGTGAAATAGAACTTGATGAAAGTTACTTTGG
>CAZBIT010000416.1:0-2812 GCA_964491835.1 uncultured bacterium | reverse complement strand
TTATTTAACAAATATTGGAAGATAGAAGAAGGAAAGAGATTGAAGGATTAATTAGTTTACATAATATATATTATGCGACATTGTAAATTTCATTTTAATTATGTTTAAATAACTTTTTTTTTAATATCTCTAAAATAATTAAATTCTATTATGAAAGATATTTCTGAAATCCGTGGAAGACGCTTTTACGATAAACTTCGCAAAAAAGTTTCTAAATACTGCGGTAAATATTCTGATATTGTTCTACTTGCACCGGACTTTTTTATGCTTCTTCTTAGATTAATAAAAGATAAACGTATTCCAGCAAAATATAAAGGCTACTTGGCAGGCACTATAGCATATTTTATGACTCCTTTTGATATTATTCCAGAAATATTATTAGGTCCTTTTGGTTATACGGATGATATAATTATAACGGCTATAGTTTTAAATAAAATAATTAATAAAGTTAGTGAGGAGGTAATTGTTGAAAATTGGAGCGGTCGAGGTAATATTCTTGCCTTGATACAAAATATCCTTACAATTTTCAATTTTTTTATTTCTAAAAATATTCAAACGTTGAAGAAAATAATAGGACTTGATTAAAATTTAATTTTTTTTATGAAAAGAAGAACTTTTTTTTCTACTTTATTAAGTATAACTCTATTAAATAAATATTTGAGAGAATTGTCAATTATTCAAGAGTCAAAAATATTTAGTTTCAAATATTCAATCTGCAATGAAATATTTAATGGATGGTCATTAGATAAAATATCCAAATTCATAAAACCTCTTGGCTATGATTCCTTAGAAATAGCACCTTATACCATTTGTGAAGATGTATCAAACCTCTCCCCTGCTAAAAGATTAGAATTAAAAAGATTGATGGAAGATAATGGAGTTGTATGTTCTGGTTTACACTGGTTGTTTGTTTCACCAAAAGGTTTACATATTACAACATCCGATAAAAATATTCGCAAAAAGAGCTGGGAATATTTTAAAAAACTTATTGATTTTTGTGAGGAAATTGGGGGAAAATTTTTGGTTCTTGGTTCACCTCAACAAAGAAAATCAGAAGGAACTTCAACAAAGGAAGCCGTAATTAATTTGAAAAAGGGACTCCTTGAAATCGCCCCTTTTGCCCAAAAACATAATGTTTTAATTCTATTAGAGCCCATTGCTAAAGATTGCGATGTCATAATATCTATGGTAGAAGCTGTAAATTTAGTAAAAGAAATTAATCATCCCTCAATTCAAACGATGCTTGACATTCATCATAGCATAAATGACCCCGAGCCAATAGATAAACTTGTTTACAAATATTCCCAATACATTAAGCACATTCATATCAATGAACTTGATGGAAATATTCCTGGAAGTGGTGATACTGACTTTTTACCTATTTTAAATGCTATAAAAAATATAAATTATAAACACTGGATTTCTTTAGAAGTATTTGACTTTTCATCTGGTCCAGAAAAAATTGCAATAGATACGATGAAATATATCAAATCCATTGAAAAAAAGTTACAGTTAAAATAAAATTATAGGAGTTATATTATGTTGTTATTTAAGAAATTATATATTCAGAGAAAATCATTTTTTTTGCTATTTCCCTTTTTTTACATTTATTTGAATTTAACAAAATTTACAAAAGTGCTATTTTTAAAATAAATGTCTTATTCTTCTATTAAAAATTTATTTACGCATTAACGATTTCCTCACAAACCAAATCTCCTACTTCAGTTGTAGTATAACCCATTTTCCCAGCTTGAAGGCTTTTAAGTTTTGTTGATAGAACCTTGATAATTGCATTTTCAAGGATTTGAGAAGCATTTTCATATTTTAAGACAGAAAGCATCATTTGAAGAGCGGATATAGCAGCCATTGGATTTATCATATTTTTCCCTGTGTATTTTGGAGCGGATCCACCAATTGGCTCAAACATCGATACACCTTCAGGATTAATATTTCCGCCTGCTGCAATTCCCATCCCACCCTGAATCATAGCACCAAGGTCGGTAATTATATCACCAAACATATTGTCAGTGACAATGACATCGAACCATTCTGGGTTTTTTACCATCCACATACAAGTAGCATCAACGTGTGCATAATCTTTTGTAATATCAGGATAATTTTCATTTCCTATTTCATAAAACACCCTTTCCCATAAATCAAATGCGTATGTCAGAACGTTCGTTTTACCACAGAGTGTAAGTTTCTTTTTCTTATTCCTTTTACGCGTGAATTCAAATGCATATCTAATACATCTTTCCACGCCTTTTCGTGTATTTATTGATGTTTGTATAGCGACTTCATCAGGTGTTCCCTTTTTTAATATTCCACCACTCCCCGAATAAAGACCTTCAGTATTTTCACGGACAACGATAAAATCAATCTCTTCAGGCCCTTTATTTTTGAGAGGTGTATCCACACCAGGATAAAGTTTTATTGGTCTAAGATTAATATATTGGTCAAGTTCAAATCTTAATCTTAATAAGATTCCCTTCTCAAGAATGCCGGGTTTTACATCAGGATGACCTATCGCACCGAGATAAATAACATTGAATTGTTTTAATTCATCGACCGCTGAATTAGGTAAAACTTCACCTGTCTTTTTATACCTTTCACCACCAAAATCGTAAACTTGTGTCTCATATTTTATGCCAACTTTACATGCTATTGCATTAAGAACTTTAAGACCTTCAGCAATGACTTCGGGTCCCGTTCCATCTCCGGGAATTACAGCAATCTTTAACATTAGTGCCTCAAATATTTATTTAACATTATTTCTTTATAATTTTTAAAGGAATTTTCTCATACAATTATT
>CAZBIT010000415.1:0-2829 GCA_964491835.1 uncultured bacterium | reverse complement strand
CATATTTCGATACTCTTTAACTGAAACAGCACCGTCCCTTTTAGAAAGTCGATGCCCCTCTTTATTAGTAATCATAGGTATATGAACAAATAAAGGTATCTTTTTATTCATCGCTTGATATAAAAGTATTTGTTTTGGCGTATTAGAGAGATGGTCTCCACCTCTAATTACATGTGTTATTTCCATTAAACTGTCATCAACAACAACCGCAAAGTTATAAGGAGCTCTACCATTTGAGCGAAGTATAATAAAATCACTAATGACATCACTCTTGAAATGAATATTCCCCATCACAAGGTCATTCACTTTAATATCACATTCCTGAACATTAAACCTGATTGAATACTCTTTACCCATCGAAATTAATTTATTTATTTCTTTCTCTGTAAGTTTCATACATTTTCCACTATATTTAGGTGATTGCCCTTTTTTGAGTTGTTCTTCTTTTTCACTTTCAAGTTCTTCTTGAGTGCAAAAACACCTGTATGCTTTTCCCTCTCTTAGAAGTTTTTCTGCTTCACTCTTATATATCGAAATTCTTTCTGATTGACGATAAGGACCATATTCACCTTCCACCTCCGGTCCTTCATCCCAATTAAGACCGAGCCATTTCATATCATCATAAATGCCCTTTTCTGATTCCTTTGTGGAACGTTCTACGTCAGTATCTTCAATTCTTAACAGAAATCTACCATTCATCTTTTTTGCATAAATCCAGTTCAAAATAGCAGTTCTACAATTTCCAACGTGTAAACTTCCAGTCGGGCTCGGAGCAAACCTTACTTGAACCATTTCAACCTGTATTTTTTTATAATAAAGTAAACTATAAAAATTAGGACTAAAATTACCAATACTATAAAATTATATTCTTTAATATACGTTATCAATATTCCCCACTTTTCACCTAACAAATAACCTAAATAAATCAATATCCCATTCCATAAAACAATACTGAGTAAAGCAAGAATAAAAACTTTTTTAAGATTCAAATTAGATATACCTGCTGTTAGAGCAACAACTGACCTTAATCCAGAAAGAAATCGATTAATCAATATTATTTTATACCCATATTTACCAAACCACTGCTTTACCTTTTCTATTTTTAAATAAAATTGTGATTTATCATTTCTCTTATTTAATATTCTATCTCGAAAAAATACACCCAAATAATACATTGTCATAAAACCAAAAATACTTCCAAGATTTACAGACAAATAAGTAAAATCAAATCTTAAGAATCCTATACCTACAAGATACGCTCCTATTACAACAACAGTATCTCCCGGTAAAGGGGGAAAAAGATTTTCAAAATAGCAAAATATAAATAAACATAAATATACGTATATTATATCTATATTTTTGAAAAATTCTAAAATTTCATTCAAAACTGAATTACCTTTGATAAGATTTCATTTTTTAAAAATATACATCAACAATAATGATTAAAATTATCTGTTAAAATTAGAACTGAAACAATTTATTTTTATAACATTAAATTTCATTTCTCTTTCAATAAAACAACCGCATAAGCGGAAATTCCTTCACCTTTTCCTTCAAAACCCATCCCTTCAGTCGATGTAGCTTTTATAGATATTTTGTTTTTATCTATTTCAAGCACCTTACTAATATTTTCCCTCATTTCATCGATATATGGTGCAACTTTTGGATTTTGAAGAACCAAAATAGAATCGATATTTTCAACTTCATATCCATTTTTATCAATTAAATTTGATACTTCGCTTAAAATTATTAAACTTGAAATATCTTTATATTTATTGTCAGTATCAGGAAACCACATACCAATATCCCCCAAAGAAATAGCACCAAGCATAGCGTCCGCAATAGCATGTGAGAGAACATCGGCATCAGAATGCCCGTCAAGCCCTTTCTCAAACTCAATTTCCACACCACCAAGAATTAATTTACGCCCACTCTTTAAACGATGGGCATCATAACCAGTACCTATTCTCATTATTATCCTTTAATTTTTTTTAAAATCTTCTCTGCAACAAATAAATCATCGGGGGACGTTATTTTAATATTATCCAACGACCCTTCAACTATTTTTACCCTTATCCCTAACCTAACAAGTAAAGAGGACTCATCATAACCATAATAACCATCCTGATATGCCTGTTCAAGACCTTTAACTATTAAATCTTTTTTAAAAGCTTGAGGTGTTTGAACTCTATAAAGCAATTCACGGTCAAAATGTGCAACAATATATCCATTTTGAGAAGAAACGGTTGTAAGGTTTTCTTTGACAGCAGTAATAACCGCACCTTCTCTTATAGCTTCATCAATCACTTTTTTTACTATTTCCTCACTAACTAATGGTCTGACGCCATCATGAATAACTACTATATCAGTATCGTCAGGTGTCGACATAATACCATTATAAACAGAATCTTGTCTAAACTTTCCCCCATCTACCAATGTAATATTTTTTGAAAACTTATATTCTTTTAATATTTTATTTAAAATATATTCCTTATCTTCGATGTCAATAACAATAAATAATTCATCAATTTCATTAATTTTGTCAAAAACTTCAATTGTTCGGACAATTAAAGGTTTTCCATTTAAAAGAAAAAACTGCTTTTTAATATCACCACCGAACCTCTTACCTTTTCCAGCTCCAACAATTATTGCAACGATTTTCATATTTTATAACTAAATAAAACAATAAAATAAAATATAATTCTTTTTCATATTTTAATTTTAGTAATAATAATTAAATTTTCATCTGGCTGGGGGAATTAATTGTCAAAAGCGGATTTGAAATTCTATTATACATAATAAAAAAGAGGGAATTATATATGAAAATTC